>JAPVWK010000008.1 GCA_028572065.1 Candidatus Methanophagales archaeon | reverse complement strand
GAGGTGTTATACTTATAAATATGTTTTGGGTAGGGTGTGGGATAGAAAGTTGTATATTCAGTTATTTTTTCGAAATTGTTATATTCATGTCTGTTCCTGTGCTAATTTTTGATTCGAAACTACCCCTGTTCGGAACTACTGAAACAAACGTATTGCTTGATGGTTTCCTTTCCATTTCCATCCACCATTGCATCCCGCGCGTTCCCCTACACACCCCTACGTAACCCATCTAAAAAACGACTGCCAGTCCGAATAACCCTCTCATAGACAATTATCCCCAGAGAGACGATAATAGGCGTGAAAAAAGCAGCATAAATAAGTCCAACCGCTGCAAGCCTACCAAAGTCCTGCACAGGCACAAGCGACATCGTGGTAAGCGCTAAAAAACCGAATATCGTGGTTATTGCCGCAGTCATAATCGCCACACCCACGGTGAGCGTCGTATTATGAAGCGCAGCTCTCGTATCATAGCCTTTCTTCTTCTCCTCACTATATCTTGAAATGAAGTGGACAGAATAGTCAGTTCCAACCCCGATTAGAATCGTCCCAATCATGATTGTGAGCGGTGTGAACGGTATTCCAAGAAGCCCCATCGTGCCGAATGTATAGATTATGGCGAACAACACAGGTGCAAATGCAAGCATTATCCGTACAAAACCTCTAAAAAAGGAAAACAGGATTGCGAAGACTAGAACAAGGCTTATCAACATCGTTTCCGTCCGACTCTCTTCCATCATACTATCCATCTGAGAAAAGAGCGTGGAAAAGCCCGCGTGCCTGAACGTAGCATCGCCAGGTGTCTCCACAAACAGCACCGCATCGTCAATCTCTTGAACCAGCTTCTCATCTATCTCTGTATCGGTCTTTATGATAATCAGCGATGCCGTATAGTCGTCAGTAACAAAACTTTCTCGCTCATCCTCGGTAATAGCAGTAATCTGCTTCTCAAGCTTCTTCTTATCTCTGTGTATCTCGCTCAGAAAATTATTTATTCCTGTGACTGCAACAACCCCCGGCACATCCATAACACTCTCTCCAATCTTCTCCATCGCTTCCATTATCTCCGGCGTCCTTATATCATCTGACAGTACCAGAATAGTCGAATAATCATACTTGCAAAATTCCTCATCTACAACCATCCACGCATCCTTTAATGGATCGCCCTCTGGCATCCACATCTCGTCGTCGCTTCTGCTTGTAATCATACCCATTCCGGCAAAGATTGGAATTAGCGTGAGTGCGATGATAACTATCGCTACAACAGACCTTTTTAGCGCGAAATCCGCGACTCTTTCCATTGTCCTTGGAATGAGTCTCTCTGTGCCGAGCGCATGCACGACCCTTGAAAAGTCCAGTTTTCTGCACCCCCATCCAATTCGCTCTTCGAGCATGAGCAGAGATGGTATAAAGAGAAATACTGAGAGTGCTGAGAATGATATGGCGATGAAGGACATGATTCCATACTCCGCGACCATACGAATAGGTGCAAGCGCCAGCGAGGAGAAGGCTGCCATCGTTGTTAGGCTTGTAACGAGCGTATTCCGCCCAATCATCATGCATGCTTTGTTCAACGCCTTTTCGTTGCCACGCGCAACCTCTTCATGGTAACGATGAATCAGATGAATGGAATAGTCAACACCAAGCCCAAGCGTTACGACCCCAAACATCGCCGTTAAGAAGTTAAGCGGGATTTTGATAAAGTGCATGAGCCCGAAACTCGCAAGTACTGCGGTTAGCACCGGAATCAGGATGACAAAAGGAGTTGTCGGGCTTTTAAAGAGCAGAAAGAGAAGGATAAAAATCGCTATGAATCCAACGATGAGCGAGCTTGAAAGTCCCACCCTTATCGCATTATCCCATGCATAACCCCATACCATATCTCCAGTGGGCGTAACAGAAGATCCACGCACGAAATTCACTTTTTCTATGGTCTTCTGGAACGTTTCCACCAGTTCTGTACGACCCGGAACCTCTGTTGCATCAAGCTTCACGGTGATGAGCGAATATCTCAACTCATCATTGATATATGGACTACGCAGCTCGAGCGATTGTGAAAGTATCTCCTCTTTTGTTCTTCCCAGTTCGAGCACACTCGTAACGCTCTTTACACCCGCAATATCTGATACGGCATCCACCAGGTCCTCTGTCATTATGAGCATATCCTCCTCAATCACAGTTCTTGCATTGATCCGGTCCGCCTCAATTAAGATCAGTACAGTTCTAGTCCCGGGAAACTCGGATTGTATAAAACGCACCTCTTCCAGGTATTTTGTACCTGGGTAGAAGTATCCGAAGGCGCTAGTATCAATCTCAGTCTCTTTTGCACTTATAAATGACATTGAAGCGATAACAATAGCGATTACAATAATCAATAAGTAATAACGCTTTGATATTTCCGCCCAGCGGTTAAGGATTCTTTGAATCATTCGCTCACTCTTTTTTCTTCTTAAAATAGACAAAAGTACCTGTTAGGGATGCCACAAAAAAACCAAGCCCTGCAAGAGATATGAAACTTTCATTCAAGCCTTCACCCGCTCCTTCATTCGATACCACGACCAAGCTGAATGATTTGATCGTATCGAGTCGTTCATCGCCCTCTTTCCAGACGAGTTTCAGGTCGTTCTCGTAATTATCCGGGATTGTATCCCGGTCTGCTTCAAGCTCAAAAGTGGCGATTTTATCCGCGCCTACTTCGATATCCCCGAGATAATCTGTCTTTGCCCCTGTAAAGTATGATTTTGTCTTTAAAATGACTTTTACTGATTTTGCATCCTTGTTTCCAATGTTTTTGACCGGGACGTTCATTCTGAATGTTTTACCCCTCGTAATCACCGCAGGGTCAGTTGTAACCTCTCCAACCAGAAAGTCGGCCTGCGGGCTGATCTTCAGTGTGATGCTCTTCTTCTGCGAAAAGATATGAGCATCCTCACCGATGTACTTGATTGTGAGGGAAATTGTATAAGACCCTTCTTCCGCTCCGTCTTCAATATCAAGTGCGAATAGAAAGCTGTGGCTTGAACGCGCTTCAATTTCTTCTGTGAAGCCAGAAGTTGAACCCGAGTATGCCTCAACAAACGGACTGGGTGGGTCCATTCTGAGAGATACCGACCTCGCCTTTGCACTTCCGGAATTCTCAATTAAGACCGTTATATTATTATTCTCGCTCTCCTCTCGGAGTTCAGGCGGGTCTGTTGCGACATCGGCAACCTCAAGCGTGGTTGTACCCACCACGTGAAAGACGATCGTAATGTTTGTTGACGGCATACGGTCAGTTTTATAACCCCCACTAACATCGAAGTGATATTCCTCAAAGGTGACCGCGATTGGAATGGCGTATGCACCATTTGGGAGCTCATCATCCGCTTTAATCGTGATTGGAATATCCTTTGAGCACCATGCGTTGATCGAAGATATGTAAACTGTGGATGAACCGATAAGGGCGATGTGGTCATTGTTCTGAAAATTCAGGGTGATATGACGGGCGTCCCTGCCGCCCTGGTTCTTCAGCGTGAGCGTGACCTCTTTTATGTCGCCGGGTGAAAGATCAGTTGGTGTGACATCGGTTATCACGATATTCGCATTTGCGGCTGCGCTTGATGGTGCGACCAACACCGCCGTTACGAAGATAAGAGTCGCTATCAAAAGTATGATTTGTCTCATGGTATCCATTAATTTGCCCATCTGCATCACTTTCTTCATTTTAGGTTGCCCTAACTACACCTATGATATACATGTTAGGCACATAAATAACATACCCTAACAAAGCTCGGTTTTGGCTAAAAAGCCGAATAAAGTTTGGGTTCTGGGATAAAACATAGATTACGCGAAATACCCTTAAAAAAATACACATCAAAATAAACGAATTTCCGGCAATTTCCGCTACTTGTAAATGTTTAGCAAACCACCAGGTTACACAGATTTCCACGAGAACCCTTTTCTTTGAAGGAAAAGCTTTACCAAAAGAACAAACATGTTTTTCTTTTAGCACAGGTTTTCTTTTTCTGAAAAAGAAAAAGTGTTTAATCACCAATTCGCCTGCAAGCAGATTACTAAAACACATATCAGTCCCAGAATAAAACTGCTAACGCCTACTTTTAAGTTCTGTCTTATTTGTGCTGCGGGAATTAGCTCTTCTATAGAAATGTAAGTCATAAATCCTGCTGCAAGAGCAAGTGACGCTCCCAACAAATCTAATGACGTCCCTTTCAGAAAATAATACCCCAAAATAAAGCCCAGTAATTCAAACAATATTGTCACTGTTACTATAATGAAGGATTTCATTTTCTTTTTTGTTAAGCAGTATAAAGGGACGATCGTTGCGATATTCTCAGGCACGTCCTGTGCCGCAATCCCCACTGCGATCATAATCCCCAGTGCAGGTGTTAAAGCGAATCCAACCCCGATTGCCAATCCTTCTGGTATATTGTGCAACGCCATTCCAATAACAAGCATAGTAACGCTTCGTTCAATAGATGGCTTTTCTTTTTTGAGTAACTCGGGATTTATGTGTGGCAGGGTTCTATCAATGATTCGAAATGTTACTACCCCCATGAGAAACGAGATAATCACTAAATAAAGAGGTGTGATTTCCAAACTTTCCGGTATCAATTGAAAGAAGGATATACCAAGCATCATTGAAGCAGCGAATGCTAAGGAACCGTATAAAAAAGTCTCTTTAGGTTTCTTTATCAGTCCAATTAAACACCCTAAAGTTTGCCCAACGAAGATTAGTGATATTATTAATAATAGGTCATTCATTTTTTCGTCCCGAATTAATTTCCAATCCCTTGCAAACCTGAATACTTCACCTCTTTACGCAACCAACGTGAACAGATTGCCTTTGCAAAGATGTCCATGAATTCGTTTGGATCGATATGTTCAGCAGTAGCAAAAAGTATCTCTTTCTCAACTGCCCGTATGGCCCGCGGATGAATATCTAAAGCATAAACAAGGCCATCATCACCAACCATTTTCGCCACCAGTGTACTGAAACGCCCTATACCGCATCCGTAATCCAGAACGGTTTGCCCTTTCTGAATGCCCCGCTCACGTAATGTTCTTTCCAGCTTTCCCGTTATTTTACGCACTCTAAAAACGGTATTCAATATCGCAAAGCCAACACGGGGCAGCTCCAGCTTACCCGCCTCTCGTTTGAATATCAAACCACGGAACATAAAAACAGCCAAGCCGAATTGAACGAGCGCGATGCCATCAAATACTATAAATATTGCCAGTTTCTCCGTCAGAAACACCTTGATCCCCAAATGATGAATCATAATAATGGGAGTGAGTAAAATGATAATTGACGGTGCCAAAGCAGCCAGCCAGTGCCATATTGACTTCTCTGCACCTTCGTATTCCTTGAGCGCGAGAATGCCTATACTGATTGTTATAACTCCTGCGATTAGTCCATATACCACCCCACGCAGGTAAACAAGACCATTTATATACCAAATTACTTTGACTATGGGGTACAACAAACCCAGTAAGATATAGAGGGCATACTTTTTAATTGTTCTCATTTCAATAAATAAACGGTATCACTTTTTTATTGTTCCACACAGTAATCCTCACACTCCTTTCCGAACTCTTCATGAGGCTGCTTCTCTTCTAAACATTCTCTGTCTCCCATATATTGTAATCACAGCTACCCCGCACCCGGTACCAGTGTCGGGAGGAAGAGTACGTGCATGCTGACGCATATCGCAATAAAGATCAGAATAACCTTGCCAATGAAAAACGGCACCACGACAACGGCTGAATACCCGATCATCAGGCTTAAAAACGCAATCGTCAGAATCTTTGTCTTCATCGGAATACCATTGCCCTCATGCCAGTTTTTTATATATTCTCCACACCAGCGGTTTGTGATGAGCCTACGGTACCATCTCTCCGAGCTTCTGGCGTAGCAGCCGAGAGCGAGCAAGAGAAATGGCGTAGTAGGTAGGAGCGGCAGAACTATTCCCACGCATCCAATTATCAGGAATAACGTGCCCGCGATTCTCAATAGCAACCCTGCCGCTGTGTTCGATCGTTCATGTCCTGTCCCCACCCGTTCATTGGTATAACCCGGCTGCTTTGCATCCTCGTACAGCTCGTTCATCAGTTCTTCTTTTCTATCGGTTCCTACAAAATCAGAGAACGCCATGTAAAGACACACCCCCTATTAACGTCCTATTCAAAGTTTTACGTATAGCTAACATCCTTCTTACCCGTTAAGCACACGGCTTTTGTATCATTCCCGATTAGTTCTATTTCTTCAACCGTAAAACCTGCCTCATTTATCATTGCCGCAAGCTCGTCCTGGCTGAAACTCCTATTATTTGACGGTGGTTTACCGAATTTTCTCAGATAACGAATCACCAGTTTCATCTTTTTTAACAGGCTCATCCCATGTCCTGTAACATCAACGATTACAATCCGTCCATCGCTGCTTAGAACTCTGTGGCTTTCCTTTAGCACTGCAATTGGGCGCTCTACAATGTGGAGCAGGTTCACCAGTAAAAGTGCATCGAAGCCGTCATCCTCAAAGGATGTAGCGTAACCATCTTCTATTTTGAGTTCTACATTACTAAACTGACTTAAGTTATTCTTAGCCTGCTCAATCATTTCCGGAGCCAAATCTGTGGCTGTCAAATGCTTTACCCGATCTGCAATCATCTCAGAGAAAAAACCGGTTCCGCAACCCAACTCTAAAACCGTGTCTGTATCCCGAAATTGTTTTTGAAGCCAGCCCTCAACTTCCTGGTAAACATCAGAGCCAACGACATATAGTGCATCATAATGAAACGTCCTGGCAAGTTTACCCCAATATTCATGTTCCGCTTCGCTTCCTGACATTTTTATCTCATTCTCCGTTCTAATAGGCCGTGACAAAGACTCTAATCCTATTAATATAGTCTGATGTTGTTAGGTGCATAAATAATGTCCCCTAAAAAGATTCGGTTTCGGCTAAGAAACCTAATAAAGTTAGGATTTTTGCATTAGCCACCAAAAAAGTTTCTTTAGAAAGGGACGTTGGTATAATTTTCACACTTGTATTTGTATAGCGTTTTTCAAAAGCCACGAGATTCCACAAGATTAACACAAGAAGATGGCATGGGACGCAGGATACCGGTTAGATTTGTATCTTATACCTTACAGCGCCATATTTTCTCGTGGAAATCTGTGAAATCTTGTGGTTCGCTAAACAATTACCCACACTTTATTACCGATGGCCGCCCTAAAACAAAAAGAAGAGTACGCCCATCAAAATAAACAAAAATCCTGTGAGTTTCGTTAAAGTTTCTCTATCCGCTTTATCCGAAATGAATTTGCCCAAATAGATTGCAATTATAGAAAGCAAACATAACGCCATTATAACGCCTGCTAAAACCATCAAGCCATTGTATCGGGTTGCGAACAGTCCCGCAGCAATTTGTGTCTTATCGCCCCATTCCGCTACGAAAATCAATATGAAGCCTGAATAAAACGGATGTTCTAAATAATATCTGCTCTTGGTTTCTGCCTTTTCGTTTCTAAAGAATAAGATTGCGAATCCCAAAAAAATGAATACCGCGCCCGAAAGTATATTTAGTAAATTCAAGGGTACGAGATGTGCAATCCACTCTCCCGCTAAAATCGCTAATCCATCTACTATAAAAAACGCCAGTATCGTACCGAGAAATAAAAGCAGATGCTTTTCGGTTTTTGACGCTAAGAGCAGGATAGATAGCTGCGTTTTATCTCCCAATTCCGCTAAACCCACTACAATCAATGGAATAAAAATGTCTTGTAACATCTTTTTTTCTTTTAAACCTTCTCTTTGACTAAACTCAGGAATAACACTACTGCTAAGGCAGATAAAACAAAACCATAAATAAAAGTCGTTTCCGGGCTTACCATATCCCAGAGTAAACCGGCAATCACGCCCGCTGGTAGGGCGGCTAAACCCGTGACGGTGTGAAATACACCCAATGCCGTAGCTTTCAGCTCAGAAGGTGCTAAATCCACAACAAAAGCCCTCTGAACACCATCTATCATGGCATAGAACACGCCATATAACATGAATAACCCGATAATCGAATAGAGATTCGATACGAAGACAAGGCCAAGAGACGTTAATCCAAACAGCGTATAGCCAATGGCGATAACCGGCTTTCTGCCTATCTTATCCGAGAGTGTACCGGCGGGTATTGTGAAAATAGTGTAAATCACATAAAATAGCGCGTACAACAACATTGCTGTGGGATAGGGACCCAGAGTGAACCATCCATCAATCGTTAAGTCCAGGTCAAGTACTCGCAACATTAAAAACGCATAACCAAAATGCCCAAACGTGAATACTGTCGCAACAATGATGAAACATTTTAGCTCTGGTGTGAGCGCTTTTAAACTAATCCGCAGTGAGTTCGTGACAATATGTGTCTTTTTCTCCTCCTTTAGAAATAAAATCAACAGAACGGCGATTAACGATGGTATACCAGCAACTAAAAAAACATACCGGAAACCAAGATAAATGAGCAGAATAAGACCCAGAACTGTGCCAAGGATTGAGCCTATGCCATCCATAGCTCGATGAATACCATATGCTTTACCTCTTACATCTGTGTCACAGGACTCCGCTATGATTGCGTCTCTGGGTGCGTTCCTGATGCCTTTTCCCACACGTTCTGCAATCCTGATTACCAATACACTCGGCCATATATATGAAAATGCAAATAAAGGTTTCATTAACGATGAAAGTCCATAACCAAAAAGGACAAAGGGTTTTCTTCTCGCTATTTTATCAGACCAGTAACCAGAGAATACTTTTAACAGGCTGGCGGTGGTTTCTGCAGCACCTTCTACCAAACCAACAACCGCGGCACTGGCACCTAATGCGGAGAACAAAAAAAGCGGGATCAGGGGGAATACCATCTGACTGCTTAAATCCGTAAATAAACTAACCAGCCCAAGAAGGACTACATTGGCTCCTACACCTTTCATCAAGCCGGTTTTAACGTTTCTTTTGGCTTTCATAATACCTCTGCTACAAGTTCTTTTATTTTTGGTTTCGCTTCCTCAAGCGCATTTACGCCTTTCTCTGTTATACGGTAGTATTTCCGTACCTTGCCGTTAACAACTTCGTTCCTTCTTGTTAGATAGCCTTCGGCCTCTAAAGAATGGAGTATTGGGTACAGAGTTCCGGCGCTTATCGAGTAACCATGCCTTCTGAGTTCATCCATGATCGCTACACCAAATATCTCGTCTTCATTCGCATGATGCAGGATGTGTATCCTGATAAACCCTAAAAAGATATTTCGCATCATTGTATCGTTTAACGATATTGTAAGTCTATATAGCATAAAAAGCTGTGTAATCTATGGTCAGCTAAACAAACACCTTTCTTTTAACCCACCCATCCCGACACAATCGAAGCAACTTTCACACCCATAATCACGAATAACGCAATTATAAGCGTTTCCAGACCTGCTTTCACGCTTATCGCACGCATTGCGAACGCAGCGGCAAAATCCGTGACTACGCATAGCGCCAGAGCGGCAACGAGCCCGTATTTTGTGAATACAAGTGCCATTGCTACTATCAGCGGAAGCGCAACCACTGTTCCAAGTACCACCACCTTTACCAGATTTACGTCACTCGCTTCTGATATAACCTTTGTCATCCCCGCCATCCTCGGGCACAGGATGAACAATGCAAACGCAACCGATGCAATCAACAATTCCTTCATCTTCTTCTATCATCTCCCTTATTTAATTTGTTCTTCACCATGCGCTGATCCAAGATATATTCATTTTTTGCGACCCGCGATACTTTCCCGGCCCTTATCCGTGAGCGCATACATCTTTACCCCGCCACCCGGCACGGGCACACTGCAAGTTTCACATTTGCCACAGCCACCACACCCGGTCCCTGCATGGTGTTCGCAGAGGTAACCAGCACGAACCAGAAACTCTATTCTCGCCACGAGTATAGACTTGCTCATATCTAACTCTTTAGCAAGCTCGTCTAACGTACCGCCTTTCTCTATCCGACACAAAATTTCAGCGGTTGTAGTCATAATATCCTTTCTCTTTTACTCTTTCAGCCAGTTCACCGCTGAAGAGCTTATCGTCTGAAAAGGTAAGAAAAAAATCTCGGAGTTCACTTTCCCATACTTCATACCCTTTCTGCTCTTCCTCTGTCGCTTCTCTTGGGATTCCTTTTTTCACTTTCCGCTTCAGCGCAAAAAAACCGTCTGGAAATACTTCTGGTCTCACCCGAACCTGAAACGAAGCATTCGTTGATTTTCGGATGACCGTAAAGACATAATTCTCTACCCCGGCATTGTTGTTCTCCATTCCCGCCGGCGGATCAAGCATAAACTCGCCTCTCGTCTTAGACAAAGGTTCAATTCCCAGGATATATTTGAAAGCTTGCTGAGAGCCCTCGGCAGGAAGCGTGCTGATTATCTTAATCTCCTCTCTCTTTGGTATTCCATCATTCTCGCGCCATAGTTTTGAAAATGCTAATTGTACCGCTCTAAAAGAACTCGACACGCATATACACGGTTTACCCTCTATCCGTTCTTCGCCATGCTGTTCTGCGTGCAATTCCTCTATCTCTTCCATCGTTATTTTCTGCTGACTCCCTCTTGCCTCTATTGTAATCGGTTCTATCTTCCCGTGAAGCTGTGTTTTATTCCTTTGCATTTTTTTTACATAGTCTGAAATACTATAACATCTCTATTTTTCGATAAAGTTAAATGATGTTGTTAGGCATACAAATAGCATCCCCTAATAAAGTTAGGTTTTGAATAGAAACCCGAACGAAATTAGCATTTCGCGAATAACCCGATGAGTTCGATTCTTAACTCCAAAACCTAATTAGTTTCGGTTAATATCACAGTTCCTAACGTTTTTAGGGTTCATTATATATGTACCTAATAGACATACCTTCTCTACACAAATAAATTGAAATAAGAGGAGAACTAAAAAAAATGGCGAAGGTAGTTTTGATATATGGTTCGACCACCGACAACACGGAAATGTTGTCTGAGCATGTAGCAGCAGGGCTTGAGCGTGGAATGGCAAACGTCACGGTGAAAAACGTGACAGATGCAGATGTTAAGGAGCTTACGGATTATGACGCGATTGTATTCGGATGCTCGACCTGGGGCGAAGGCGATTTGCAGGATGATTTCGTAGAGTTCTACGATGCGATGGATGGTATATCTTTGGACGGTAGAAAGGCAGCGGTTTTTGGACCGGGCGATAAAGAGGACTATCCGGATTCGTTCTGCACCGCTGTGGACATCCTCGAAGAAACGCTGGAGAAACATGGTGCCAAGCTCGTTGCTGACGGTTTTAAGGTAGATGGTGCGGTTGAGCCGGCATTTGAGGATGCCGAAGCGTGGGGATTAAAGGTCGCAAAAGCGCTTTAGCTATGCTTTAATTCCCTTTTTATTTTTTATCCACGAGTACGGACATGAGAGTATTCACGCATCACCTTCATGAGTATAAGAAAGGATTAAGAACCCTGGTGCTACATACGACAAATGCTAGAAACAGGGATACGATAGAAAAGCGGTTGGAAAGAGCGGAGATTGAATATTATATACAGGAGGTCTCCGAAACGAAAATCAACGTGTTCTTCGGCAATCCTATCTGCATTGAGGTCATCAAACAGATGAATCTTGAATCACTGTCATGTCTGACTAACGAGGAGGACTTTATCCTTGGCACGATGCTTGGATACGATAGGGTGAAGCAGTGCGAGCGGTATCTTAAAAAGAAACGTAGTGGCAGTATCAATAACTTAGAAAAAGTAGGCTGCAAACTTAAAACCGTATCCAGACCTCAAACTGATGCGATTAGTGTTGTTGGCTAACAAAGCATTGGCAAGGCGGGGGCATATGGCTTATCGTATTCGTATAGCAAAGGGGTAAGAAACCACGCGATTACACGAGATTAACACTAAAATTTTTTAGAAAAAAGATTTATCAAAAAACAAACTTTCTTTGGGAAAGAAAGGTTGTGTGGGATTTTGTGTAAAAAAAGAAAAACAGAGGCTAGCAACTCTAACCCCCATCTTTATTTACTGCCTTTTTTCAAAACAATTTTTCTGCTCTCGCTCTTTCTTTCGTCCTCACCACGTCACATCCTTCGTCAATCCCCACGCTAAATATGCCAACGGCAGCGACAAAATGAACATCCAGATTGCGGGTCTGAAATCCGCAAGTACCGAAAACTCCTCCACTTCGCCAAGCAAGAACATCAGCCCATCTGCACCCATCAACAGCAAATACAGAATACCGAATACTGCTGACAAGAAAAACCCGCCGATTATGAACGACAAACCTTTATGGTCACCGTCAAAAGTATCTTTTATGCCATACAAAAACGTCGCGGCTATTACTACAAGGGCAAGTCCTCCGAACAGATCACCAGGTATTACGTCTCCTGCTCCACCAAATACTTCTATTACACCTAAGACGAGATACACAACGCCAATAACTGCTGCATATATCCCAATCGTTTTTCCTTTACCAATGTCAAAATCCGTCATTTTCTATTCTCTCCTCGTTTCGTTTATGTTCATGTATACCCTAACAAGCGCCCTATTCCTATGATCAACCCGGAAACGACAAATGCCAGTACTGTCAGGTACACCATCGTAAACACTGGCCACTTCCATGAATTCGTCTCTCGCCATATTGCACCGATTGTCGCCACGCAAGGCACGTAGATCAATACGAACGCCATGAATGCGTATCCAGTTAAGGGCGTGAATAGCCCCATACTCACGAGTGTATCGCCCACGGCCTCTTCTCCCGTTCCAAGCAACATAGCATAAGTGGCTACTACTACTTCCTTCGCTAAGAATCCGAATATAATCGCAACTGAGGTCATCCAGTCCCAGCCAAAAGGTGCAAATATCGGTTGGATCGCCTTACCAAGTCCGGCCACGTACGAGTTTTCTATAATCTCGCCGCCATTTGTTGCTGCCCAAGGATATACAGAAAGGAACCAGAGCAGTACTACTACCACGAATATGATCGTCCCAGCTCTTATCAAGAACAGTTTGCCTCGTTCCCACATGTGCAGAATCGCGGTCTTCGCTGTCGGCACCATGTAATGAGGCAGCTCAAGCACAAAGGGTGCAGGCTTGCCTTTGAATAACGTCTTTCGGAATATCAGCGCCATTAATATCGCCAGTGCGATACCAAGCACATACATCGAGAATACGGCAGTCCCTGCTGCTGCACCAAATAGTGCACCTCCAATGAGCACATATACCGGTAGCCGTGCGCCACAACTGATTAACGGGTTCACAAGTATTGTAATCATCCGGTCCTTCTCACTTTCTATGCTGCGAGTCGCCATGATCGCAGGAATATTACAGCCAAAACCGCTTATCATCGGTATAAACGAGCGGCCGTGCAACCCCAATTTGTACATTACTCGATCCATCACAAACGCAGCCCGTGATAGGTAGCCACTGTCCTCTAATATCGCGAGCGCAAGGAACAGCATAAAAATCGGCGGTACAAACACTAAAACCGAGCCAACTCCACCGCATAGTCCATCAGCTACGAAAGACGCTAATTGCGGGTTCGCGATTCCAGCCGCGGCTAAACCGCCGAGCCAGCCAAAGAATACTTCTACCATCACCATGAACGGTTCCGAAAATGCAAACGTGAACTGAAAAACCGCCCAGAGCAAAACCAAAAAAAGCGGTATTCCAAGCGCTCTGTGCAGAAATACGTGGTCCAGCATATCCGTAAACGTCCACTTCCCCTCCTCTTTCCTAACTGCGGATTCCATAATTCGCGCGATTGCATCGTATCGCCGCTCTGCAAGTATTACTTCCGGGTCTTCACCCAGCACTTCACTCATATTATTTCGCAGCCTCCAATATATCGCCTCTCCGCGGGCTATCATCTATCAATTTCAGTACTTTATCATCCTTCTCTAATGTCTTTATCGCCAGCCATCTCGGTGGATACTTACTCGATAAACTCTCATCCTTGCAAATCACGTTCCTCACCTTTTTTATCAACGATTCTATGTCGTCACCATAGCCCATAACTACTTTCCGCCTCGTCTCTTTATTCTTCGCCGCCGTGAATACCGCCTTTTTCAACTCGTCCACGCCTTCACCCGTGGGTGCAACTGTTGGCACTACCGGCACACCCAGAAATTCCGAGAGCTTATCCAGCTCTATCTCGGTACCTCTCGTTTTTACCATGTCCCACTGGTTCAACGCGACCACGACATTCGCCTCTAACTCCAACAAAAGTAGTGTTAGATACAGATTCCGTTCCAGACTCGTGGCATTCACTATGTTTATCACAACATCCGGCTGCTCCTCTACTATATAGTCCCTTGCTACCAATTCATCTATCGCGTTCGCTGTAAGACTATAAGTGCCGGGTAAATCAACGATCTCCAGCGTTTCGCCGTTATACGTGCATTTCCCGGTCTTCTTCTCTACCGTCACACCCGGCCAGTTACCCACGTGCTGTTTCAGCCCGGTAAGCTGGTTAAAAAGTTCGGTCTTACCCACGTTCGGATTGCCAATCAATGCTACTCTCAACATCTCTTAAAACTCCTTATGTACCAATATCTTCATTGCTATTCCCCTACCAATCGCAATTCGGGCATCTCGCACTCCTACAAGCACAGGTCCTGGTGAAGATGACGACAAAACTCTTACCCGAGTAGAATTAGTGAAGCCCATCTCCGAAAGCCGCTGCAACATCCCTCGTCCACCTTGCATCTCCACTATCACACCTTCTTCGCCCACAGAAAGAAAGGCTAAAGGTATTGCATCCTTCAAGTCCTTGCTGTGCTCCATCATATCGTGCAGGTGCTCATCCACTTCTTCCAGATGCTCTCGGACTTCATTTCCAGCGGATTCTGTATGTTCCGTGATCACGTGCTCTATGTCGTCATGAACATGCCCTATATCTTCGTCAAGATGTTCTACTAATTCGCTGCCGGAGATTCTACCCCGGCTTCTCAACCTTCTAGCTCCAGCCATACGTTCGTCGCCTCCTCACGGCGTAAAGTCAGGTTATAGCCTTTCAATAGGAACTCCACAGGATCGCCAAGAGGGGCATCTCGTACCATCTCTATTTCCGCACCACGCACGATGCCCATATCCATCATCCGTCTTCGTAACGCACCAGTTCCTTCAACACGAGTGGCTTTACCTTTTCCGCCTACTGCCATGTCACTCAACCGTATCTCTACCATTTTTATCCCTTACCGTTATCCCTTTTGTCGTTTCTTGTTCGTTGTTTCTTTTGTTACTCCACACGAACTTTCTCTGTGAGACCGCGTCCGATGGTTACCAACTGCTCACCTATTTTCGCAAGCACGTAAGTCCCTTTTTTTGGACTTGGCGCTGTCGCTTCCTTCCGGACCAGTGTTATCTCTTTACCTTCCACCATACCGAGCAGTTCAAATTTCTCCTTAAGCGAGGTGCCACCGATGATCTTACTTATCTTCGCTTTATCGCCTTCTCCCAGATAATTTATCTGTCGGACTCCTCCGTCACGTTCTATCAGCACCTTAGATGCCTGACCTTCGCCCATGTTTATCTCCTTGTCGTTTATTTTGAATACCAGGGTATCATCTGCGAGATGACGAACGAACTCAACTTCGCCACCTTTTTCTATGTCGAGTTCCGAGAAGTTATCTTCAAAAGTCTTCCCCCCTTCTAACGTCTTTATCGTGCACTTATCGCCATTTTCCAATCGTAAAAGTGGAAGTGTTTCTCCCCCTTTCTCCACATACACCTTATCTGCCCAACCACGCGCTAAGACTACTTCTCTTCCGGCTGCTGCATTTAACGCAATGGGACCTGCGTGTACATGCACGGGCTCAGTTGCAACTACCGTAAGCTCCGTTCCTTCGGAAATGCCTAAATCCGCCAGGTGTCCTTTTACCTCGGAACCGCCGTCTATCTGTTTCACTACTACTTTTACTTCTGGTTCTACTTCGTTTAACAATTTCATTTTTTCTCATAACTATTATAAAGTTAGGAATACAAAAACCCCGCCCTAATAAGTTTCGGTTTTGGCAACAAAAACCTAATAAAGTTAGGTTTCAGCGTAAAAGCCTAATAAAGTTAGGTTTTGGTGCGGGGACCTACAATTCACGTTAGGGAGCACGCAGTAAAATAGTTTACCCACTTGATAAAAATCGTAGACACCGATTAACGCAGATTTACACAGATCAACAATGTCAAACTCAAATAAGTCCGCGTAAATCAGTATAAATCCGTGTCTTTCGTAGAAGGTAGTTATACCTTATATACAACAAAAAATCAATATACTACTCCAAATCTGTGTTAATCCATGTTAATCAGTGTCTCAAAAACCCTTGGAAAATGATACAGTTCGGGTAAATCAATATTTGCATGTTCCCTTAAGCGCCTTTCGCCCATGCCTTAACTTATTAAGCATAATTCCCTTTGCTATTTTTGAACTCCCTTCTTCAAGACTCACGAGTCCGCCTTTACCGTCATACAGATATTCAACCGCCATCTCGGCACCAATCGTATTTGCCCAGAACATACCTGTCGTGGTTAGTTCGATTGCATTCTTACGGATTATCAGCTCCCCTCTATCCACGCATTTTTCTATGGTCGCGGTAAATGCTTCAAGAGGCTCAAAACCCCACCGCCTCTTCGGCTCTTCTAAATCTATCCTACCGTATTGCAGTTGCGATACGCACCAAAGCACGGGAATAATCGCCTCTGGCACGTTAAAAACATTAGCCACGCTATCCCGAATGTACTTTCCACTCGTTGAGTTGTGTTTCAGGAAGCATTCCGCCAGGAAACCCGTTGCCCCCGCACCCAAACCGAGAACGTTATCCAACCTATTGAAATACGTAGAATATCTGAATTTATCACGTCCGTTAGAAAAATGATTGATATTCACGTGCGTGTAGCCGTTATCATCCAGGAAATTACGTGCATTCGCGAAAACAGCCATTGCCGTTTCGGTTGTCGGCTGCTCAAACTGCCGGGCTATTACCGTTTTTGGATTGTATATCAAAGGATAAAGCGAGATCCCGTCTATACCTATACCCATCGCTATCCGCAAATCCGTGAGTACGTCCCTCTTATCTTGCCCCGGGAGGTCATACAAAAAGTCTATCGTAAGAAGTGGGAAAACCTTACGTGCGGTATCCAATTTCTTAATGACTTCTTTTACGCCACTTCTTCTTCCGAGCACATTTCTTAAACCCGGGTTGAATGTTTGAACGCCTACACTCAGACGATTGACACCCAAATCCGCAAGTAAATTAATTTTATCTGCCGTAAGTTCGCTTACCGTTGTTTCAATACTGATTTCAGCAGCCTTATCTATTTGAAATATCTCCCCGAGTCCCTCAAAAAGTAACTTTAGTTCTGCCGTGGAGAGCGCTGTAGGAGTTCCACCACCCACATATACCGTTTCTACATGCGAATAGTATTCACGCCACGTTTTCGCCTCTTCCAGAATCGAGTTTACGTATTTCAACGTACCTCCTGAAGGACGTTCCTTCGTAAGGATACAGAAAGTACATCGGCCCGTGCAGAAAGGTATATGAATGTATAACGCACCTTTTAATGTTTCTTTTCCCTTTACGCTATCGAACAGCCAGCCAATATCTCTCTTTTTTAAAAAAGGGAAAAAAGGGAAGAGCGTATCGTGATGTGACTTTAGCCATTTCCTCCTTTTAGCCTCCATCATAAAACAATCTTATTGCGGGTATCCAATTAGTATATCGCTTCCCGTTCACATCGGTGAATTCTGTGCATGTGATGTTCCCTCCTGTTACTGACTTGCTTTTGGCATGAACTATTTGCGGATAAGAGCCCGTCTCTATTGTGTAGTTATAGGTATGACCTTGCAACAGTGTTATTGCAGGCGAGATAGTCACGTTATGGTAGTCGCCCGGGTAACCGCTCCAATTACCTTGGCCGTCTACATTTCCGTTTGCGTCCCATATCCGCACGTATTCGGTATGCCCGCCCGTACCAGTGCAGGCATACGTGTACAGCCGGTTCACCTCAATGTCCTCAGCCGGTATTAACGTTCCGTTATGCGTGCCCGAGATACCGGGATATGTTCCCGTGCCTGTATCAAACCCCGAAGTAGCTGTATATCCAAACACATCCTCAACGCAGTTCTTGCCATCTTCCCATTCCACACATACACTTATCGTATCGCTGGTCCCCGTCATTGTGAACGGCCCGAATAGTCCCGTCACACTAGTAGGAGTGTCTATCGGTGGTTTCGGCATTATACCGACTTTTTCTGTTGCACTTGCATTCGTATTACCGTCAATATACACATACGCTCGGGTAACATTTGTGGATGCCGCACCTCCTGAGTTCAACACCTTGTAGCTGATATTGTAGGTCTTGTTTAGCTCAACCCAATCCACGGACTCGATAGAAATATTCAAATAGGGTATTCCAATGCCGTCACTGGCGCAGTTATTAGTCTCATCACTCTCGGTGACAGTGTTGTAGTAATTTGCACAGATATTTATCGCTACGTAATAATAATTACTTTCGTCAAATGTAGCATCGAATGGTCCGACTGTAGTGGTATAGCTCTCACCAGAAGATAAAGCAGGAACCGGGTCATCATAGTTTACTACCGAGATGTTTGTTGTGCTGGAATTTGCACTCCCATTTCCGGTGTTCTTTACCGTATAGGTGACGTTGAACGTCTTGTTTAAACGGTCAACCCATAGTACTGACTGATTTTCTATTACCAGGTCTGGCATCTGGTTGTCTGACCCAAACACTTCCTCAACGCAGTTCTTGCCATCTTCCCATTCCACACATACACTTATCGTATCACTGGTCCCGGTCATCGTGAACGGTTCGAGTAGTACATAGGTAGACATAGTCTGAAAAGTTTTTGGATGATCTGTTTCCATACTAAGATTACCGTCAATATAAACGTACACCTTGGTCAAATTTGTTGATGCTGCACCCCCAGAGTTATGCACTTCGTAGGTGATGTTGTAAACTTTATTCTGTTCATCTACCCAGTCCATTGAATAAATAGAAATTGTCAACTGTGGTATTCCAATGACATCAGAGCAGCAGTTATTGTCCTCATCGCTCTCTGTGACCGCATCGTAGCAATCTGCACAGATTGTTATAGTAGCTTTATTGCCTGTTAGCAGGAATGGCCCGACGGTACTGGTATAGTTCTCACCCGGTGTAAGTTCAGGAACCGGGTCATAATAGTTTACCACCGAGATGTTCGTTGTGCTTGTACTCGCACTTCCATTCCCGATGTTCTTTACTGTGTAGGTAACGTTAAACGTCTTATTTAAACGGTCAACCCACTCTACGGAGTGATTGGTTATTTTGAGGTCGGGCATACACGGACCAAAAACCTTTTCGCGCTCCAGACAGTTGTTCGTCTCGTTGATCTCTTCAACAGCATTGTCGCGGTCGGCGCAAACGGCGATGTTTACGGTCTGGTCACACAAACAACTGAAAGGCCCAACTGTTTTTGTGCAGTTCTCACCAGAAGCCAATTCTGGCACTGTGTCCGTTGTCACCTCTGTTCCGTCTATCTTGATAGAGGTGATGCTTTCGCTTGAGGTTGCATCTCCGATATTCTTTATCGTATAGTTGATAATGTACTTGTACTTTTTCGCATTTTCTTCATCAACCCACTCATCTGATATCTCGGCGATAACTAAATCCGGCATGTATGACATGAGTGTCAGGTTCTGCATGAATAAACCTCCTGCTTCTATATCTTCTGCGGTTAGCGTATGAACAACAGTATTATTAAAAATCGTTCCATCAGTTGCGTTTATTCTTATTCTATCGCCAGCACGCACATGCTCTGAATCGTTCTGCATCCGATAATAGTTCTCATACGTCCCCGCTGTAAAGATCTCATTTGTATCCTGGTTTGTAATCGTTACACTGAGGTCCGATACGGGCTCGCTATTGGCATAGAATACGTATCCATTGATGACAAACGGCGTTTCTTGTGCTACTGCCACAGGTGCAATACTCCCTATGCACATTGCTACAACGAGTAATGCGCTGATTATTCGCTTATTCATGCTCTTCTTCTCAACCTAACGTATCCCACGAACACGAGCAAGCCCAAACCCAAGAGTAGTACAGTCGGCAGTTCCGGAATAGGGTAGCCTGGATCAGAAGTAGGCGAAGTTACCTGGCTCGCATTTTCTCCTACTGGATTGCAGTAGATTTCCAGGTTGCCCGTAGCGCCACCCGCCCAAAGAACCTCGATGGCAAATCTACCGCCTTCTGGTATTGTAAAACCTGTTGTTGGGTTTAACGACTCCGTGACTTCCTCAAGATTTTGTGCACTGTTTATATCATAATGTCCTTCCGCATAGGGACTCCCAGGAAGCTCTGCTCCCGTAGAGTCAATACCGTGAAACCTGGTAGTTATCCGTTTACCAGAATCCGCTTCTGTTGCCTTTACCAAATAGCTCACGTTCCACGTATCCGTCGGAAAACTTACATTGCAGTCTGCTACCTGGTCCGCATAGAACCAGACTCGTTCTCCTCCGTTTGCAAGCGTTACCTTGTCATCTTCGCCTACCATACCTTTTATCATGTTTCTATCGTACGTAGTACCACTCCTCGTTGGACCTGTAACGGCATCATTCGTAAAATACCACGTCTGCTGGTTTGGAACAGCAAGCGTAATTTCATAACTAAATTTCCCACCGTTATCTACATCATTTCCCGTTACCTCAAACCTTATATCCTCCGACTGACTTCCGTCCGGACTTGTAACCTCGAACCGCAGCGTCTCACTTGCATTCAAATCAGAGCCATTAGCGAGCACGAGCCGGTAGTAGTTCGAATCTGATGAGTTTTTGGCATACAGGCTCTCGCCTGTGTTCGTATTCATGACGTTCACGTTTGGATTATTACATACGGTTCCGTTTGCGTAGGACACATACCCATTAATGACAAACGGTGTTTCTTGTGCTACCACCGCAGGTACAGTACACACTATGCACATTGCCACAATGAGCAATGTACCAACTATTTTTTCATTCATGTCTTTTCACCTTTTTAGCTTATTCTTCTGCACAACTTTTTTTGACTTATTCCCCTGTTTTTCTTTCTTAGCACAAACCTTTTCTTAGAAAGAAAAGCTTTACCAAAAGAACTTTCCTTTCTTTACAGCTTTTCCACCCTTTCTTTTTTTCTTTCTTAGCACAGGTTCTTTCTTTTTGGAAAGAAGAAAGTGTTTGATCAAACTTTTTTCAAAAAAGTTTGATGGGGGAAAAATTTAACCCCCTATTTTTTCTGTTTTTTGTATCACTACTATCGCCTCAACTTGAGATTAGCTCGGGCAAGGCACTATCACGCCTTCCGGTTCGTCCGTTATATAGAAGGCTTCGCAAGGATCCGTGTCAACTATCTCCTCGGCTATTTCCACAGGAAGACAGACGGGCCCGATAGGAGCGCAAGCCTCTTCATACTCGAGCATCTGCGCAACCATACCGGTAGGATCAAGCGTCTCTGCACCCCAACCATTATATTCATCTGCTTCGACTGTTAGATACGATGAATACACTAGTGGCTCTTCTGGCGCATCGCAGCTCACCGTACCGTCCTGGCTCACGTAGATGACCTTACCGTTAACCGTGATCTTCCAGACCGGATAGTATGGACTTGCATCCATGTACACGAGCTCGATAGTTGGTCGCTGCTTGACAACCTCAAGATCCCGGGCATCCTTCTTAGCTACTACATGCAGCTCATCAAGTACCTCACCAAGTGCGAGCTTCATTGCCTCTATCTTCGATACCGGCAGATATGTCACAGGGTCTGCAACCCACGAAGCTTCCTTGAAGCTGCCGTCCGCTACATCCACGATGACCACGACAAGCGTCTTCTCGACTCTTATCGGCTCGATTGGTATCGGCTTGAAGTCTATCTTGTCTGCCCTACGTCCCCCACGTCCAAGTTTCTTAAAGCCGTTTGGTTTTTCAATTCCAATCGGCATTCTCTTGACCTGAGGTCGCACCTTCATCGGTACGTTAAACGGCACGATATAATAGTTGCCATTTTCGCTTGACACGAGCATCGGCTTACCCGGCACGGTCTTTGCAAAGACCTCTGCAAACTCGGAGTCGTAAGGAACAAGTTCCTCAGTCACACCGTCTGTTGCTGCCTTTACTATCTTGCGCGACTCATCGTCCCTGACCACATTCTCAAGTGCCAGTTGCCTGGCGCCGTATAGCATCATCGGCTTCGCCATCAGCTCTGGCGTTATCACATCAGCAAGTCTTGGCTTTGCAGCCACGATTGTGATTTCGGCATCCTGCTCTGGTGGCTCAAGCACACTCATATATGTCTCATTCCACGCTGATACCTGTAGGTCTATAGTCGGAATGTAATAGTCGGTTGTAAACTCGGTTGCTGTCTTGTAGCTGTTCTCTCCGATACCTGATGGATTTGGATCATTTACCCAGAATCCATAGACGTCGTAGTCGTACGGTGCAGAGTAATCCGTTGGCTTCTTGCTCGTGTGTATCCCCCGGACTGCCATCCAGTTGGAGTAGTCGCCATAAGCTGGCACCGCTCCTGGTCCAAGTTTCTGCCAGTAGCAGATGCGATGCAGAGCATCTTCAACAACGGGTATGGCAAAAGTGCCATAGTTGTGGCTATATGGATGCAGGTAAGAATCCATTGTCGTCTCCATGCCACGGGGGTCAACATACAAAAGCCCTGCATGGTTCCCGTGGTTGTTCGCGATACCTGTCTCGTTCAGCACTGTCTGAGTCGGTGGCGCTATGTAGTGTGCTATGCACGCCTTCATCACCGCTGGACCACTCCAATTATCCTCTTCCTGGGTGTAGTACGGATAGTCAGGGTAGTAGTTCAGGCAGTAGTGGTTCAGCGTGAGGTCAACGGTTTCTTCTCCTGGTGCTGTTACAACCGTGTGGGTAGTAACATTGCAGTTGCTCTCATGCTCGGAGGGCACATCGCATGCAACGATGAGAAGCTCGTTTCCTGCTTCTACCTCGCCCGGAACGTCCAGTATGAGTGTGTAGTCATCACCGGCCAGTTCAGCCGCGTATTCAACGCCCGTGTTCTGGTTCGTGATGTTGACCGTGTCAACCCCTATGACAGTGCCGCTGATGGTGTATGTTTGTGCTGGTGTTCCGCACGTATAGGTGCCGTCTTCCCATGTTTGGTTGGGATAGGGTTCACCTACACAATCGGTCATTGCACAATAACGTGGCAACTCATGGCTGAATGCCAAATCCATTATTCCCGGATTGTTGCCCTCGATGGTATAGTTAGCAATTGAATATACACCGGGACCTAAACCATAAGGGGGTCCTGGATGTGCCCAACAATCGTATGATACCGTAGTTACCCAACTGTCACCCCAATGAGACTTCATCCAACTTCCATCCCATGGATGTCCAGGTACAGGATTACACGCTGTTATATCGCCTATACTTGAGTCAAATGTGACGTTTATATCAAGCGCACCGAAAGCATAATCTGGATCATAGCTGCCATGAGAATCTGTTACGTTTACCCAGAGTTCAACGTAGGATGCCCCACCTGGCGATGTATCACCGCTGTAATTGGTGAAGAACACCGTGTTCGGCCCAGCCATCGCAGGTACTACAAACGCGGCCAATACTGCTATTACTATACCTATTCCAAAAGCCATTCTTTTCGTTTTGTTCATTTTTTTCTTTTTCACCTCCTAATCTTTTCTTTTAGTCCTCAAACTTCAGGAAAGTTTGATCTGTTGTGCTTGTTCTAAGCACATGGTTCACGCATTTTTTCCTTTCGCCTCCTTTTTCTATTCTGCATTTTTTTCTGTCCTTTCGCTTTCACCGTTCCACTCCCCCTTTTAAAAAAGAGTAAAAAAAAGGATATTTACTTTTCTTCAGCCCGAACAGCTTACCGTCAGCGTGCAGTCCTCCTTTGCCGCTATCCAGTAGCCATTTCCTCGGTCCATCATCTCGAAGTCGTTGAATATCTCGGGTGCATGTGGTTCATACACTTCATAACCTGCGTTCCATCGTGCATTATAGTTGTACTTGCCCGCAATCGAAGTCAGATTACCGCTGATTTGCTTCGAGCAGTTCAACCAGCCTATCATGTTCAAGCCCTGTTTCAAATCAATGCTCATCGAAGTGTATGGCGGTGTTCCTTCATAAGACCATGTGCAGGTAGTTGTGACGTTCACAAAGTACCCGATTCCTGGATCCATTGTGCCCGTGGTCACATCTTCAAACTCTTTTGTCTCGGCATTATATCTGTAAACTGCGCTATAGTTTCCCGACATTGTCGATAGCACTGCACTCGTATCGTTGTTGGTAGGCACCAATGGCAGCGATATCAGGTTCCACCCTAAAACGAGTTTCTTGGTGAAGATCTCTGCTGATCCTGTGCACGTGAACGTACCGTCTTCCCATGTTTGGTTGGGATAGGGTTCACCTGTGCAATCGGTCATTGCACAATAACGTGGCAACTCATGGTCGAATGCCAAATCCATTATTCCCGGATTGTTGCCCTCGATGGTATAGTTAGCGATGGGATATACACCAGGACCTAAACCATAAGGAGGTCCTGACGCCATATGTACCCAACAATCGTATGATACCGTAGTTACCCAACTGTCACCCCAATGAGACTTCATCCAACTTCCATCCCATGGATGCCCGGGTATCGGATTACACGCTGTTATATCGCCTATACTTGAGTCAAATGTGACGTTTATGTCGAGCGCACCGAAAGCATAGAAGTTGCCTTCAAGATCGGGTATGTCTCCATGAGGATCGGTTACGTTTACCCAGAGTTCAACGTAGGATGTCCCACCTGGCGATGTATCACCGCTGTAATTGGTGAAGAACACCGTGTTCGGTCCAGCCATCGCAGACGCTGTAAAGACTGTTAATATTACCAGTGCTATTTCTATTCCAAGTACTATTATTCTTCTATTCATCCATTCTCTCCATTTCTTTTCTCTCAAAAAATAAAAAAGGAAAGGGCAAAAAGCCCAATCTTTTAATTTTTGTTCCCGGCTACCACAGCTCACATCCTTCACAGCAGTTCAACGGAACAGGAATACCATTGTACCACGCTTCAATCCGCATCGCATCTCCTGCAGGATTCACAACATCATCGCATTTTGCATTTGCAGCCCAGAGACAGTGAATCGGAACAGGAATACCATTGTACCATGCTTTAATCCGCATCGCATCTCCTGAAGGATTTACATTACCATCAAGATTCGCATCTCCGCACTTAGCAATCTCGTCGTTGATATCCCAGCACGGTCCTTCTTCTGGATACCCCTCAGTAAACCTGGCACGGTCGTGATGCAGCACATTCCAGTAGTTCACCGGACACGAGTAATTGAAGTTGACCCATTCTTCAAGCCAATCCGCATCTCCTTCCATCACGAAAGGACCGGCTGTGAGCACTCCGGTTGTTACACCTGGTTGCAGTCCTGCCAGAATAGGAACAGGATTGACACAACCATTCCATTCATCCCATAGTTCGGTGAAGTTCACCCGGACATCATTTGGCGTTGCGATGTCTCCGACATTCTCTACCTTATACTTTAGGTTGTACGTCTTCCACGAGAGATCAACCCATTCCACATAATTGTCTGGCAGTGGATGGATCTCGAGGTCCGCCGCTCCAAACTTGTTCTCCGTGCAGTTGTTGTTCTCGTTGGTCTCCGTAACCTGAGCAAGTGCATCTGCACATACCAGGATTGTATCAATTCCACCGGGTCCGCTTATAGTAAATTGACCGCGTATCTTGTTGAATGGTACTCCTGGATTCAGTGCTGGAACCTGGTCGTATGGTGGCATGAATACACCGTTAATATGGACACTCGCATTGCTCGCATTCGCTTTCATATTACCAACGTTCGTTATCGTGTAGTGGATATTGTAGGTTGAACCCTCAACGATCCATTCCTCATGCTTGTCGCTTACCGTAAGGTCCGGTCCTACGAGGCCGCAGTCACCCCAGAATGGTACATCAGGACAGTCAACTGCGTGATTATCGCAGTACCCGACTGCCGTAGTGCCGTTGTTGTAATCGCCAGTAAGCCCGGTATAAGAATCAGCAGTACTATCGGATACATCTATTTCCCAGTTGTAACATATATAGTTATAGTAGATAGTGTTATTACAATTGGGATTGTTAGTTAGATCACTTACACCATAATGGTGATTCGAGCACACCTTATTGTTAAGTATCTGATTGTGGGATGAGCCATCGCTCCTACCCAAGCAGATTCCATCTGCCGTGTTGCCGTTGACCCCACAAGGGTCTCCGCCAAAGGTCTCATTCCCCTCATCATTGTCCCTGATAATGTTATAATCCCCGCCTATGTATATTCCGTATCCATAGTTCCCGCTGCCACCGTTGTTTGACGCATTGTTGTACGCGATGAGGTTATCGCTAGATAGCTTGCACCGCAGTATGATTCCACCCTGCACATCATCGCCTATGCCTGCGCCACCACCGTTTTCCGTTGCTTTGTTGTGCGTAATCTCGGACTTGCTCAGCATCATCTTTGTCCAGAACCCGGCTTTTGCATTGTGATGCAGGTAGTTGTAACTGATATCGCAGTACTCGTGTTTAGCTTCTGGACTGCCGGCATAGATGAAAATACCATTGCCACCTGCTCCGCAGCCACTGCCTGTGCCCTCGTTGTTGTATATCTCGTTGTTGGTTATCGTAAGCGCGGGCGCAGATGCCGTACCTTCAAGCCAGCAGGCATGGATGCCGTTAGTTGTCATTCCCGAGCCGCTAGACATTGTATTGAACCCGTTGTCATGTATCTCACAGTTATCTATGGTGTTTTCCATAATCTTATTTGACCCGCTGCCTGCGAGTGCTATCCCTGTACAGAAGTTCTTGATCTTCAGGTCCTTTATCTCCACGTTGTCGAAGCCTGCATTGTAAATCCCGCTTACGGTGCATGGTGCTGCTTCAGCACACCACTCACAGTTAGCGTTGGTTGTGCTTCCGGTTATCGTGAAACCGTTTCCGTCAATGGTTACACCGTCTGCTCCAATGATTACACCCGCTTGGCCTGCAGCGCAGTTCAGGTTGCCGGTGAGGTAGTAGTACTCGTTTGCTGTGTTTGCATTAAAGTTGCACTGGCCTATCAGAGTGTCCGCGCTCGCACTTCCTATCGCTGCGATTAAAACCACTGCCGCTATTACTACTCCCAAAACTATACTTCTTTTACCCATTCCTTTCTTTTTTCCATACATCTTTTTCTTTTTTTACCTCCCTATTCTTTCTTAGCACAGGTTCTTTCTTCCTGCGCCACTTTTTTTGATCAAACTTTTTCCAACCGTCTTTTGCTTTTTTTTGATCAAACTTTTTCCAAAAAAGTTTGATGGGGGAACAAAAATAATCCCCACATCTTTTTTTATTGCAAATTTTTGTTGTTTGTTTTACCCATTTAGAGCGCGTATTGGTCCTGGTCTTAGTGTTGGTATTAGTGTTGGTCTTGGTGTTACGTACGGCGGGAACCACTCTGTCCTGCAGTTGTTCGTCTCGTCACTCTCTGCCACCCAGTCAGTCACATCCGCGCACACAGTTACCTCACGAGGCCATGACGGCCACCACCACATTCGGTAGCATGGGAATACTTCCCATCTGCGCTGCCCGGCATCCAGCGGTCTCACTATGTCCACCGACCTGACACGACCATTAACGGTCAGGTTGCTCAGACTAAAGCCTGCATCTCCGGTACCATTGTTCGCTATCTTGTAGGCTATGAAGCGACCGCAGCAGCAGCACTTTGCAGTAAGACTATTGCCGCAGCATCCACCGCAGCAGCATCCGCCACCCACTATCATGTCGAGCTGGTCGGACATCTCGTGCTGCGCTTGCGGTGTAAGCTCGGTGTCAAGCAGGTCTGCCAGCTCTCTGACCACGTTGCTCCGGTAGCAGCACAGCTCTGCAAGTTTCTTCGGGTCGCGATTTAGTAGTTCTTTCGCTACCTTCTTGTTATCATCATCGTCGTCGTCATCGTCCCCAGCAAGTTTAGCTGCAATTTCCTTTGCCAGTTTGGGATCTTTAGCGAGAACTTCTGCTACTTCTTTGCGCAGCTCCTCATCACCCAGCTCCTTCGCCAGCTCCGGGTCGTCAATGAACATGACCGACATCTCTTCGCTGTCATCTCCACCTTTTAGTGCTTTTATGTCCTTAATGCAACAGCAGCACCATCTGATAGGTCTGATGTCTTCGATTATCAGGTCCGGTTCTTCTGTTTGTGTGCACTGAAAGACACATGGTGGAGGACATCCAGCCGATGTATCGCAGTACTCAGATGCCGTTTGACAGGTATTGTTATCCCCGGTGGTGCCTGAGTCAGGTCCAAACGTGCTTATGTCATATTCTCCGTTATCGCAGAACGTATTCTCATATAGCACATTATCGTACGAACCATCGCTTCTTGCCATGCTGATTCCATGTTTGGAATTGTTGGTCACGTTATTGTACTCGATAGTGTTGTTGCTTCCACCAACATAGATCCCATAGCCATATCCTTCTGCTGCGTGGTCATACACATCGTTGTGTGCAATTAAGTTTCTATTCGATGCCCTGCACTTCAGTACGATCCCTCCGCGCACATCATCGGTTATGCCTGCGCCGTCACCATTGCCCCATGCCTCGTTGTAGGTAATGCTGCTCTGGTCAAGCCCTGCCTTCGTCCAGAAACCTGCTTTCGCGTTGTTATACAGGTTGTTGTAGCTTATATCACAGTACTCGTGCTTGGTATCAGGACCGCCAGCAACGATGAAAACGCCATTGCCGCCTGCTCCGCAGCCGCCACCTGTGCCCTCGTTGTTGTATATCTCGTTGTTGGTTATCGTGAGTGCCGGCTCATCTGCTGTACCATCTATAAGGCAGGCATGGATACCGTGGGTTCCTGTCTCCTCTCCTGTACTGAACCCGTTGCCATATATTTCGCAGTTATCTATGGTGTTATTACGGATCTTATTAGATCCTGTGCCTTTAAGCGCTATCCCCGTGCAGAAACCTTCAATCTCCAGGTTCTTTATCTCCACATTGTCGAAGCCTACATTGTAAATCCCGCTTACGGTACACGGTGCTGTTGCGGTACAAGACGCGCAGTCAGCGACAGTTGTGGTTCCGGTTATTATATAACCGTTTCCATCAATGATAACGTTGTTCGCTCCTATGATTACACCAGCTTCACCGGCATTACAGTCCAGGTTGTCAGGGAGATAGTAGTACTCGCCTGGTGTACCTGCATTAAAGTTGCAACTGGTTATCGGCGTTCCGATATCGCCGGGTATGGTTGAATCGCAGTCATTGGGATCATCTCCGTGTGTGTCCTGGCAGTCACAGTAATCGCAGTGACTGGATGCACCACTCTCGTTGAACAATCCCGGATTGCAGCACGCACCCTGACCGCAATTGCAGTTTTCAGGGACATCGCTGTAATGGTCATCCTGGTCGAAGTCATAATAGGCCGGCACTAAGTTGTCACAAGTCCAGGTGCAGCAAGTTTCACCTACATCATTGTAATTATTGCAGGTGTCGCAGGTGTTGTTATCTCCGATGGTATATGATGCAGTGCCAAACGTAGTTATATCTTTATCTCCGTTACCGCAGACCGCATTGTGATATAGCTCATTATCAAATGAACCATCGCTTCTGCCCATATCAATTCCATCATCGGTGTTTCCGGTTACGGTATTGCACCTGATAACATTGGATTCGCCACCTACGTATATTCCATCTACATCATTGTCGAAGATGTGATTATAGGCAATGAGGTTCTCGCTTGACTTCTTGCACCGCAGTATAATCCCGCCTCTCTGACTATCGGTTATGCCTGTGCCGTAGCCGTTCTCGTATACCTCGTTGTAGGTAATCTCGCTCTGGTCGAGCATCATCTTTGTCCAGAATCCGGCTTTCGCATTGTCATGCAGCTTGTTGCAGCTTATTACTGCCTTCTCATGCTTAGCATCTGGACTGCCAGCATAGATGAAGACACCATTGCCGCCAGCGCCGCAGGCTGCGCCTGTGCCCTCGTTGTTGTAGATGTCATTGCCTTTTATCGTGACCGCAGGCTCGCCGCCAGCACCCACATCTATATAGCAGGCATGAACGCCGTGTGTTGCCATATCCGAGCCGCTAGACGTGGTATTGAACCCGTTGTCATGGATGCTGCAGTTCTCTACGGTGTCATTACGAACCTTGTTCGCCCCACTGCCCTGAAGGGCAACACCAGTGCAGAAGCCTTCAATCTCCAGGTTCTTTATCTCCACATTGTCATAGCCGGCATTGTAGATACCGCTTACAGTACAAGTAGTTGACTCGCTTGCCCATTCGCAGTTACTAGCGGTTGTGGTTCCTGTTATCGTGTGGCCGTTACCATTAATGACGATGTCGTCGGCACCAACATTTAGACCTGCTAATCCTACCGGGCAAGTCATGCTTCCATTAAACGTGCAACTTGTCACTACGGTATCCCCGCATCTATATACAACACTTGGATTGCTATTATCTACGCATCCCGGTTGTGCGCTCGTACCCCCTACCGCTGCAACCAAAACAATCGTTGCTAATACGATCCCCAAAACTATACCACTTTTATTTCCACTTTTGTTTCCCATATTTCGTTTTTTTCCTCCTCTATTTTGCTTTTGTGCCTTCCCATTCTTAGCGCCCACTCAATCTACGAACCAAATAGTCCGCAAATGTTTTCGCTTTCAAAAGGGTTTAAGCACAAGCTTCTTTCATTGTATCTTGTACCTCCTGAGAACTTTTTCTGCTTCCGAGCAATGTTGCCCTAAAATTTTGATGCGAATTGTTTTTGTTCATTCTAAAGAACAAGTCTGTTGTTAGGTACATATAAACCGTCCCCTAAAAATGTTCGGTTTTGGGAACAAAACCTAAATAGTACCTTAAATTTCCGGTCGAAAACCTAATAAAATTAGGAGATTTTATCGTCCCCTAACGCTTCCTTGTCGTGAAGGCTCCAACAGAACAAGCGTACTAAAATGGTGTTTATGGGATTTGGTTTGCATTACCTGGCAGCTTTTGAACATAGAGCTATTTACTTGGCTCTTCGCTGTTTTGTATGGGTAACTCAATAACCCTACTATCCGCCGAAGCAGATTATATGAGGGGCATGTTGAATGTTGAGCGTCCGTAGTTATAAAAATCTACAAGAGTTCATAACCAAATCTCTTCGATAGGAT
>JAPVWK010000007.1 GCA_028572065.1 Candidatus Methanophagales archaeon | reverse complement strand
ATTCCTCCACTTCTTCTATGATTCGCAGTATCATAGATACTCTATCATGCTGATTTAGGGGAGTCATGATTCTCTAAAAGCTATCATGGTATTTAAAGGTTGTTCAATCTAATATGTCGCTGGGCCGAAAGTCATGTATTAAAAAATCCCGCAGAAGATGTGATAGTCTCTACTGGGTTCTGCGTGATAACATGCGATAAAATCAACCCCCACTTTATTTACATTCTTTTAACCACAGATGAAATGACAGAATATCTGCATTCAATCGCAGAAGGATCTACGTCAACATATCCGTCTTTAAAGCCATCTGATATTGAGGGGTTGGAATTTCAATTGCCACCTCAGGAAAAGTTAGATGCTTTTTCTGAATATGCTGATAACGCATGGAGTAAGATTGAATATAATCATACTCAAATTGTAACCCTTGAAAAACTGCGGGATACGCTGTTGCCGAAGCTTATGGGCGGTGAAGTGAGGTTGAAGATATGAGTAGTAAACTAAAGCACGATGCTTCATCGTCTATTGATGGAACAATTTATCAGTTTTATATTGCCATTGACAAATGCTTTGAGCTACTTGACGGTGAAAAAGTGATCATTGAAAAATATGGCGATGTGACTGTCTCCGATAAGTATCAAATAGAAGTTAAACAGTATCAGGAAGACTTAACAGATTTGCATGAAAATATTTGGAAAACAATTGATAATTGGCTACAAAATGCTTTTGATGTAAGCCATTATAAAAATCTAATACTTTTAACGACTCAAAAATTTGGAGTGAGATCGTCATTCAAAGAATGGAATAGTAGAAATAAATATGAGAGAAAACAAATATTAGATGATATTGCTCAGAAATATAATCAGCAGGAAAGAAAAAGCCAAAGCACAGAAAAGTTGCTTAATTCAGTCTTGGATGGCACTAAAGAAGGTAAGCTACTCGATCTTTTAAAAAAGTTCATAATCTTTGATTCTTCGGCAGAAGATAGTACATGTTATGAACGGATAAAACAAAAGCATGGCAAATCGGTTTTATCTTCAAATGCAGATGATTATATAAATTCATTAATGGGTTATTTGCTTTCACCGACTGTTAGAATTGGCGAAAGCTGGGAGATTACCTATCAAAATTTCACTTCCAAGGTAGAATCATTAGTAAATCAGTTTAGGTCTAGAACCATTATTTTTCCCAAAAAATATGCAACTCTAAAAGTTGGCAGTGATGAGATTAATCAACACAACGAACACTTATTTGTTAAAAAAATTGAAGATATAGATTACCACGCTGTAAAAAGTAAAGCTATTTCAGAATATGTGCGAACCAATTATACCATTTCCCAAGAGTTAGGAAAATATGCAATCGATAAAAAGCACTATAATGGCTATGAGCAAGAAATAATAGATACTTATAATCCTGCCTATAATATAGCTTCAAGAAATACAGACAAAACAAACAGTATTAAAGATTCAAAAAACTTTTATGATTCAATAACTGGTTTAGCAGCTCCACCATTTATACATTTTAATGATACTCCAAAGTTTTTTAGAAATGGTCTTTTGCATGGTATGGCAAACGATGAGGATAAAAATATAGTTTGGAAATTAAAGGTGGATGAAAATGAGTGAATTTGTAGATAGCATATATCAAATACATAATAATCCATTTGTTTTAGCTCCATTGTTTGTTGAGTTTTTCAGACACATACCGCCAAAACCCAAAAATATACTTTTAGCTTATTTGGTGTTGCCATTGGTTTTACATGAAGACAGCAAGCAATGGCTTTTTCGTGCAAAAACTACGAGTTCAATACACACATTCAGCAACAAAAAAGAGAATTTGTTTGGACTCCAAGAGCGAATACAACTTTATAAAGATTTAACAAATCAATGTATCCAATATGCAATAGATAATCAAATGATAAAAATCAGTAGAAATCTAATTGTTGAAGTCTTGACAACTGAAAATAAAACAGTAGAAAACCTAAATAAGTCATTAAAAGCATCATCAAATTTACATAAAATTGTTAGAGATTTAGATGTTGTTGCCATTTATAGATTATTGGGAGTAAAAGAGCTATGAGAAGCTATTTAAAATATATTGGAGTTATTGATAAATCCGACAAAGTACATTTTGTTAAGTTTGGATCTGGTGTAAATGTAATCACAGGCAAATCATCAACCGGCAAAAGTGCGATGATTGAGATATTTGATTATTGCTTTGGGAATTCTAAATTTACTATTCCCGCGGGAATTATTACTGATCATGCTCAGCTATATTTTATTGTGTTGTCAGTCAAAGAAACCAATATTATTTTGGCAAGAAGCCCAAATAAAACAAAAGCATTTTTAAAAGAAGAAACATCTTTACCCGATATAGAAAATTTATCAATGCAATATTTTGAAGATAGTTTTTTCATTGCTTTTGATAATTTCAAATTAGAACTTGGGCGATATTTTGGTCTTGAAATAGTCGATACTGATGAAGATTTGAAAGACAGAGAATTTAGACAAATGAAAAAAGCTAGACCGTCTATAAGAAATATGACACCTTTTTTGTTGCAACATCAAAACTTAATTGCCAATAAACACGCTATTTTTTATAGATTTGATGAAAAAGAAAAAAGAGAGCAGACCATAGAGCAATTTAAAATATTTGCTGGTTTTGTTAATCAAGAGTATTTTATAATTAAACAAAAATTAGCCGATGAAGAAAGAACGTTAAAAAAATTGGTAAATCAGCAAAAAAATATCGATGAACAAAAAGAACAAAATAGTAAAGAATTTGAAGGGATGTTAAATGAATTTTTTGCAATCACTGGAAATAAGTTGTTTGACGAAAAAGCAAAAGCTATTTTGTTAAACCCGGCAAACTATTTAAACCAAATACGAACTAAAAAAATTGAGTCCAACTATGAATCACAGGAAGCTTTAATTCAGTTGCAAAAATTAAAAGAACACAAAAATACTTTATATGCACAACAAAGAACTCTCCAAATAAAACTTAAGGACATAAACTCCTCGGTAGAGTATACAAATAAGTACAGAGAACATTTAAGTAGTCTTCCAGAAATGGGAGATGCGAAAATTCATTTGTCAAAGTGTCCATTTTGTAAAACTTCAAATGAAATAATTTCTACCGAAGCCAATTTGTTATTAAATGCAATTGAATGGCTTAATAATGAGTTAGGCAAATCCACTTACTTATTAGACTCTTTCGAAGCGGATAAAAAGAGATTAGAAGAAGAAATTAGAGGAATCAAGAGCCAAATAACAAATGTCTATAATGAAATTAGTAGGCTTAAGAATATCACAACAGATTTACAAGTAAATCGTGATTTAGAGGAGCAAGGATTAAAAGCAAAATTGAAAATGGAAATTTTTTTAGAAAAACTAATTGATAAAAATATTTCAAATTTTGAAGACAGTATTAGTAGTTCAAAAAGTGTAATAGAAAATCTTCGAGGAATACTTAGAGATAAATATAATGTCGAACAAAAGCTCAAAAATGCCAAAACTTATATTGACAATACAATGAAGCAAATTGGTGATAATTTCGATTTTGAAGATTCGTACAAACCAATTAATTTGAAATTTTCATTGGAAAGTTTTGAGCTTTGGCATGAAAAAAGCCAACGCGAAAAAATTTATCTTCGTTCCATGGGAAGTGGTGCAAATTGGCTGTATAGCCACCTAACACTTTTTATGGCACTTCATAAATATTTCTGCTCGTTAGGTAATCAAGCTTTAACTCCACAAATTTTGTTTTTAGACCAACCTAGTCAAGTATATTTTCCACCATCAATTAGAGATACCGATGAACGTTTTGATGCTGAAAAATTAAAAGAAAAAGAAGGTAAGCAAGAAAAAACCGATGAAGATTTAATCGCAGTTGAAAATTTGTTTAACCAAATGGTTCAATTTTGTTCTGATACACTCAAAGAAACTGGTATCGAACCGCAAATTATTATCACGGACCATGCAGACAATTTAAAATTGGATAATGTTGAATTTGAATCATTGGTTAATAATCGAAGATGGAGAGGAAGAGGTTTCATTAGGTTACCTCAAGAAAAGAAAGATGAATAAATTAACGATGGAGCTGATTCAAATTAATAAAAATACCGAGTCCCAAATCGAACAATTCGCCATTGAACTCCTCGAACGTCAGGGTTACCAGTACGTTCACGCCCCGGACATTGCCCCAGATACCGACACTCCAGAACGGAACAGATTTGAAGATGTGTTATTATTGGAACGCCTGCAATCAGCCGTTGGCAGAATAACCCAAAACAAGGCAAAAACCATTGATACCAAAGATGATCCGGGATTAAATAGTAACCAAATATGCACCCTCGAAAAACTCCGTAATACGCACTTGCCTAAATTGATGAGCGGTGAAGTCCGGGTGAAATTAGGGCAACAAGAGGCTGGCATATGAACAAAAGAGCTATTGTAAAACAACAATCCGATTTCATCTTCGACACCGGAAACGACGTAAAGGTAAAATATAAAAAACTACAAATACGAAACAGCACTGTGGAATTTCTGATTTTCACAAAACAGAACAATAAAAATACTATAGGGGTTCGCATTGAAGATGAAACGGTATGGCTTACTCAAAAGCTGATGAGCGTTTTGTTTGAAAAAGGTCGCAGTACTATAACCGAGCATCTACAAAACATCTTCGAAACAGGCGAATTAAAAGAGATTTCAGTATGTCGGGATTTCCGACATACTGCCGAAGATGGGAAAGAATATCAGACAAAGTTATATTCACCCGACACACTGCACATAAACGAAAACCTCACCCACCTGCGTGACACACTATTGCCCAAATTAATCAGCGGTGAAGTGAGGGTACAATTAGCTCAGGGGGAGGCAGGTATATGAGCAAAAATGAGATTGCAAAGCAACAATCCGATTTTCTTCTATACACATCAACAGACGGTCAGATAAAAGTTGATGTTGTTTTGCAGGACGAAAACATCTGGCTAACACAAAAGGCTATGGGCTTACTTTTTGGCGTTGAAAGCCACACGATTACCTACCATTTAAAAGAAATTTTCAGGTCCTGTGAACTAGATGAAAAAGCAACAACTCGAAAAATTCGAGCAGTTCAAAATGAAGGTAAAAGGCAGGTAACAAGAAAACTTGATTTCTACAACCTCGATGCCATTATCTCGGTCGGCTACCGTGTCAACTCATACCAGGCCACTCAGTTCCGCATCTGGGCGACAAAAACCCTGAAAGAATACATCATCAAAGGCTTTGTCCTGGATGACGAACGGCTCAAGCAGGGCAATCAGGTCTTCGGCAAAGACTATTTCGAGGAACTCCTTGAGCGAATCAGGGAGATCCGCGCAAGTGAGCGGCGGTTCTATCAGAAGATCACCGACATCTACGCACTTGCCGCGGATTATGACAAAAACGCACCGGTAGCAAAGGATTTTTTTGCAACAGTTCAGAACAAACTCCACTGGGCGATCACTGGTAAAACAGCAGCAGAGATCATTTACGATTCGGCAGATGCGACAAAACACCACATGGGTTTGACAAACTGGAAGCAGGCACCTGACGGAAAAATAATGAACTCAGATGTTTCCATTGCTAAAAATTATCTGGGTGAAGCCCACATCAAGGAGTTGAACCAGATCGTCTCCGCATATCTCGATTTAGCGGAAAACCGTGCACATCGTCAGATTCTGATGAAAATGCAAGACTGGGTTCAATTTCTCCATAGCTTCCTGGAATTGTCCAATTACCCGATATTACAGGACAAGGGTGAAGTCAACGCATTGAAAGCGAAACTAAAAGCTGAGCAGGAATACGAAGAATATCGGATAATACAGGATGAGAATTATATTTCCGATTTTGACAAAGAGGTGTGGCGAATAAAGGAGGGTAAGGATGACTACAAATAATAGCTCTTTGCACCTTAAAAACATCTACAAAGAGAAGACACTCGATGAATTGGCAACAGCCGAGGATTTCTCGGTAGTTCAGAATGAGAAATTGTACGATGTAGATTGTAGGGTTATTATTAATCACCTGATGAACATTTTTTCTGATAACGAGTTAGAGGAAAATTCAGTATGTGCAAGTTTTGCACATACTCCTAAAGAATTAAAGGGGTAAATGATGACGACAAATAAAATCACCGAATCCGCAATAGAGGAATTAGCAATTGAGCTACTCGAAAAACAGGGCTACCAGTACGTTTACGCGCCCGATATGGCACCTGACAGCGACACGCCGGAAAGAACAAGCTTTGACGAAGTCCTGTTGCTAGAGCGTCTGCGAAAAGCCGTTGGCAGGATCAATCCCAGCATTCCGGCAGATGCGCGGGAAGACGCTATCAAGCAGATACTAAGGCTTAACTCACCCGAACTAATCGCCAACAATGAAGCGTTTCACAGGATGCTTACAGAAGGTATAAAGGTAAGTTATCAAAAAGACGGAGCCGACAGGGGCGACCTGGTCTGGCTGATTGATTTAAAAAATCCCGAAAATAACGAATTTCTTGTATCCAATCAATTCACGGTCATAGAAAACGAAGAGAACAAGCGCCCAGATGTAATCCTATTTGTGAACGGGCTGCCCCTGGTTGTTATCGAACTGAAGAATCCGGCCGACGAGAACGCAACCGCAAAATCCGCGTTCAAGCAGTTGCAGACCTACAAACAGGCAATACCCGGTCTTTTTAGTTACAATGGCTTCATGGTAATCTCAGACGGCCTTGAGGCAAAGGCGGGTTCGCTCTCCGCAGGTTTCAGCCGGTTCATGGCCTGGAAATCTTCTGACGGTAAAACGGTAGCATCAGCCAGGATAGGACAGATGGAAACGCTGATCAAAGGAATGCTCAACAAACGCACCTTGCTGGATCTTATCCGCCATTTTATCGTATTTGACAAGTCAGCAAAGCTGACACCCTCCCTCAATCCCTCCCAGCGGGAGGGAGGCCATTATCGGGGGGGAATGGATTTTACCGGTATGATAAAGCGCGTCAGAGATTTGCGAAAAAACCAGACGGAAGCAGAAATAATTTTCTGGGAGTTGGTGAGAAATAAAAAGTTATTAGGTTTAAAGTTTAGACGACAACATCAGATTGGCCACTACATTGTTGACTTTTATTGTCATTCGGAAAGGCTGATAATCGAGTTAGATGGTGAAGTCCATAATACGCCGGAACAAAAGAAAAAAGACGGGATAAGGGTTAAATATCTGAAAAGTCTCGGCAATAGAATATTGAGATTTAATAATGCTGAATTGTTTGAGAATACAGAAAATGTACTGAAAACAATAGAAAAAAGTCTCTCTTGCAAAAAAGAAGGTTTCTCTCCCATTGGGAGAGACGGAAGAGAGGGTGGTATAACGACAGTTACTACCATCAAGAAATTGGCTGCGTATCATCAATACTATGCGGTGAATAAAGCCGTAGAATCTACCTTGCGGGCATCAGGATATTTAGTGAACAAAAACGGAACCTTCCATGATTTAAAGGTGACGGAACGGCCCGAAAGCTACGGTCTAACCAGTGTGGATACCCAACCGGCAGGTGACAGGAAAGGCGGCGTTGTATGGCACACCCAGGGAAGCGGTAAATCGTTGTCAATGGTATTTTTCACCGGTAAAATCGTGCTCGTCATGGACAATCCGACCATACTGGTAATCACCGACAGAAACGATCTGGACGACCAGCTTTTTGATACCTTTGCCGCGTCAAAGCAACTTCTCAGGCAGGATCCTGTCCAGGCAGAAAGCAGAGGACATTTGAAAGAACTGCTGAATGTCGCATCGGGAGGAGTTGTATTTACTACCATCCAGAAGTTTCAGCCTGAAGAAGGGAATGTTTACCCGATGCTTTCAGACCGGAGAAATATCATTGTAATTGCCGATGAAGCACACCGGACGCAGTACGGATTCAAGGCAAAAACCATAGATGCAAAAGATGAGCAAGGAAACGTAATAGGTAAAAAGATAGTTTACGGCTTCGCGAAATATACGCGTGACGCCTTGCCCAATGCGACTTATCTTGGCTTCACTGGCACACCCATCGAAAAAACAGATGTTAACACGCCCGCTGTTTTTGGTAATTACGTTGATGTTTATGGTATAGCCCAGGCGGTTGAGGACGGCGCAACAGTAAAAATATATTACGAGAGCAGACTGGCGAAAATCACTCTCAGTGAGGCAGGTAAAAAACTGGTCGCTGAATTGGACGAGGAATTGGAAAAAGAAGACCTTGCCGAGACACAAAAAGCCAAGGCGAAATGGACACAGCTTGAAGCTTTGATTGGCAGCGAAGACCGGATAAGGCAGGTCGCGCAGGACATTGTAACCCATTTTGAGCAGCGTCAGGAAGTGTTTGAGGGCAAGGGAATGATCGTGGCTATGTCAAGACGGATAGCCGCTAACCTGTATGACAAGATTATTAAAATCAAACCAGGGTGGCACAACGACGACCTTAAAAAGGGTGTCATCAAGGTGGTAATGACCTCGGCATCTTCTGACGGGCCAGAGATCTCAAAACACCATACCACCAAAGAACAGAGACGGTACCTTGCAGAAAGAATGAAGGACACAGAAGACGAATTAAAATTAGTGATTGTGCGGGATATGTGGCTAACCGGTTTTGATGTTCCTTCGCTGCATACGATGTATATAGATAAACCCATGAAAGGCCATACGCTTATGCAGGCAATTGCCCGGGTGAACAGGGTCTATAAGGATAAGCCCGGTGGCTTAGTGGTTGATTATCTCGGTATCGCGTCCGATCTGAAAGAAGCCCTGTCATTCTATTCTGACAGCGGCGGAAAAGGCGATCCCGCAGTTCTTCAGGAAAAGGCGGTTCAACTGATGCACGAGAAACGTGAAATTGTATCACAGATGTTTCATGGATTTCCATACAAACATTATTTTGCTGCTGATACATCAACAAAGCTATCATTAATACTCGCTACACAGGAGCATATCCTTGGCCTTGAAAACGGTAAGAAACGGTATATTGATGAAGTGACAGCATTATCAGGAGCGTTCGCTATCGCCATTCCGCATGAGCAGGCAATGGCTGTAAAGGACGAAGTATCGTTCTATCAGGCGATAAAAGCCAGACTGGTAAAGTTTGACAGCACGGGAACAGGCAAAACCGACGAAGAAATAGAAACCGCAATCAGGTAGGTTATAGATCAAGCGCTCGTAACTGAACAGGTGATTGACGTTTTCGATGCCGCTGGCATTAAGAAACCGGATATTTCCATTCTATCAGAAGAATTCCTTTTAGAAGTCCAAAACATGGAACATAAAAACATAGCTCTGGAAGTTCTTAAAAAGTTGCTTAACGACGAAATAAAAGCCAGGGTGAAAAAGAACCTGGTTCAAAGCAGATCGTTAATGGAAATGCTGGAAAATTCCATCAAGAAATATCACAACAAGGTTATTACAGCGGCAGAAGTTATCGGAGAATTGATTGAGCTCAGTAAAGAGATAAAGAGGATGGACAAAGAGCCACAGGAAATGGATTTATCAGAATTTGAATACGCTTTTTATACTGCAATTGCCGATAATGACAGTGCAAGAGAATTGATGCAAAAAGAGAAACTACGAGAATTGGCTGTTGTTTTATTTGAGAAAGTGAAACAAAACGCATCTATAGACTGGACGATAAAAGAAAGCGTCAGGGCAAAATTAAAAGTAATTGTAAAACGGACATTAAGGCATTATGGTTATCCGCCGGATATGCAAGCACTTGCAACAGAAACGGTGCTTAAACAGGCGGAATTGATTGCCGATGAAATAATAAAGAGGGGATGATACGATGAAAATCCAGGCAGTTTTAGTTGAAGCGATGAGAATACTGCGGGGTTAAGAATGATATGTGAAACCATGGGCATGTCATATAACGGGTGGGTATCTGGCTATGCACCCTTCGGGTGCTTCGCCAAAATCATCGCCTGTCCTTTCGGACTTCAGATATACCAAAAACGTTATACGCCATAGAGCAAAAGGCTAACGGTTTAAGTCATAATGATCATTAACTGTGTAATTGAAGAACTCAAGGGAACTCCTAAAAATGTTAGATTCGAGGTGCTTTTCCGGGTAGCAGAATTGTTTGGTTTTCTTAGTTAAAAATAATTAACATAGCAGGTATCTCAGAAGAATAGGTGTGAGAGGATATGAAAGACGAGGGAGAAGAAGAGAACGCGGTCACATTGAGAGTAGCAGAAGCGTACCATAGGGACGCAGGAAGAGGTATAGCGCGGATAGATGCAGCGACAATGCGGAAGCTGGGTCTCGTGAGCGGTGACGTAATAGAAGTAGAGGGTAAGAATACAGCCACGGGTATTGTATGGCCCGGATATTCGCCCGACAACAACAAGTCACTAGTACGCATAGACGGAAACATAAGGAGTAATGCCGGTGTTGCCATAGATGACCGCGTACTAGTACGGAAGACAATAGTGCAGGAAGCAAAAAAAGTTATACTTGAGCCCACGCAGCCAGTAAAAGTCGCAGGTGGTGAGCGATACCTGGCAAAGATACTGAAAGGGCGACCAATTACAAAAGGGCAGATTATACGAGTGGAGATGCTTGGCAATCCCATCTCATTTATAGTTACAAATACGCTCCCTTCAGGTACCGTGATGCCGGACTTAAACACCGAATTTGTACTTCGTAAGGCTCGGGAAGGGGCAACGGGTGTACCTCATATAGCTTACGAGGATATTGGCGGTTTGCAACGTGAGATAAGTCTGATCCGGGAGATGATAGAGCTGCCATTACGGCATCCCGAGCTATTCGAGCGATTGGGCATAGAGCCACCAAAAGGCGTTCTCTTGCATGGCCCCCCGGGAACTGGAAAGACATTGATAGCAAAAGCAGTTGCGAATGAGACAGACGCCAATTTCTATTCCATTTCAGGACCCGAAATAATGAGCAAGTTTTATGGCGAGAGTGAGAAACACCTGCGTGACATTTTTGAGGACGGCAGTAAAACCGCACCTTCTATCATCTTTATTGATGAACTAGATTCCATTGCACCAAAAAGGGGCGATACAACAGGAGAAGTAGAAAGGCGCGTGGTAGCTCAGCTTCTATCCTTGATGGACGGTCTGGTTTCGCGAGGGCAGGTAGTGGTAGTTGGCGCTACGAATAGACCAAATGCACTGGATGAAGCGTTGAGAAGAGGCGGCCGCTTTGATCGTGAGATAGAAATAGGCATCCCGAACATGAATGGTCGTGACGAGATATTGCAAGTACATACACGTGGCATGCCTCTGGCTGAAGATGTAAACCTGGAAGACCTCGCTAAATCCACGCATGGTTTTGTCGGTGCCGACCTTGCTACGTTGTGTAAAGAAGCGGCAATGCACGCGCTTCGGAAAATATTACCTGAGATAGATCTAGAGAAGGAGATACCACAGGAAGTGATGGACAAGCTGGAAGTAACAAAAGAGGATTTCAGTGAAGCGTTAAAGAACACCGAACCTTCTGCACTCAGGGAAGTCTTTGTCGAAGTGCCAACTGTTAAATGGGACGACATTGGCGGTATGGCACGTGCGAAACAGGAATTGAAAGAGGTTGTGGAATGGCCGCTTAAATACCCTGACGTTTTTACTCATCTGAATTCAAAACCGCCGAAAGGTATCCTTTTGTTTGGTGCGCCCGGCACCGGAAAGACGATGCTGGTGAAAGCAGTAGCGAATGAGAGCGAATCGAATTTTATAAGTATTAAAGGCCCCGAACTGCTCTCGAAATGGGTAGGTGAATCCGAGAAAGCGGTTCGTGAAATTTTTAGGAAGGCTAAGCAGGCGGCACCCTGTATCATTTTCTTAGATGAGGTAGATTCGATTACGCCTGTAAGAGGCTCTGGTTATGACGCTCACGTAACAGAGCGTGTGGTTTCTCAGATGTTAACCGAGATGGACGGCTTAGAGGAGTTGAAAGAGGTGATTGTTATCGGTGCTACAAACCGACCGGACATGGTTGATTCTGCGTTAATGAGACCAGGACGGCTTGACCGGTTGATATATATCCCGCCGCCGGGTAAAGAAGAGCGGGAAAAGATATTTGAAGTGCATCTGGCGGGAAAGCCATTAGGTGATGATGTGGATGCCGCAGAGCTTGCGGATCTCACAGAGGGGTATGTCGGCGCGGATATAGCAGCGATAGTAAAAGAAGCCGTGATGAGTGCTTTACGAGAGTTCATCACGGAGGAAATAACGGAAACGCAAGTAAAAGAAGCGCTAAAAAACATATTGATTTGTAAGAAACACTTTGAAACTGCTATCCAGAGTGTGCGGCCAACTATAACGCCAGAACTTCGTGCTGAGTTCAGTGAAAAGGTGGAGGATTTCGTGAAATACGCATATGCGTAACTGTGTTTACTGAACTCAATGTATTTGGCGGTATAGCCATGTTAAAAAGGTAATAGCGCGAACGAATACCCACCAATAGAACAAAGCCTAAACAGAGGAATGAACGGGGAGAATAGAGCGCTTGCGCTACCTCAGTACTCTTTATTTTAGAAAAGATGGAATGCCAGTTAAAAATTATTTAAATGATAAGATCAAATGTTATATAATAGATGAAAATCGCTTACGTATCTACCTATCTTCCTCAACAGTGTGGGATAGCCACATATACTGAGTATCTCATCCATGGACTCCAGGCGGTGTCTCCCACGTTGGATATTAAGGTAGTTGCCGAGGAAGGTGCCGCTCCAGTCAAGCAAGAGCGATTTGAGGTAGTCCCGTGTTGGGATAGGAATACCAATTTTGTAGAACCAATCCTCAGCAATACGAAGGACGTAGATATTGTCCACATTCAACATGAATACGGCATTTACAGTTTTGATGACCGGCTGCCTGTGCTGCTTGAAAGATTGAACGAAACAGCAAAAAGGACTATCGTTACCATCCATTGCGTAAGACCAAGTCAATTCTCGGTAAGTGGTGATGTGGACGAGAAGTTTGCACAGAGAATTGCTGCGCTTGCAGACGATGTTATTGTCCATCTTGAATCGCAGAAAGCGATATTAGAACGACTAAAAATACCTTCAACTAAGATTCATATCATCCCCCACGGTACAGCGGTCAGTAACGCAGATAAGAAAGTTTCGCGGCTACGGCTAAACTTACCAGAAGAAGGTAAGATAATTACGGTATTTGGCTTTGTCAATCCATTTAAAGATCTGGATGTCTCAATTGAGGTGTTCAAGGAGATACGGGCAGAAGTAGAAGATGTGTATCTATTTATTGCAGGTGGGCTACCTCCAGACGCAACAAGAAAAGCTAAGGACTATGTTGGATCAATCAGAAAGAGAATCGAAGAACTAAACCTCACGGATAGGGTGATATTCCCAAATATATTCTTTCCAAACGAGGAGATACCTTATATCTTTGGTGCGTCAGATATTGCTTTGTTCACACATTATCACGAAGATAGATCGGTTTCCGGCTCTATTCACCTTGCAATAGGTGCAAAGAAACCGGTTATTGCCTATCGGATACCAAAGTTTGAGGTAGTTAAACATATCAGTGACGAATTGCTTATTCTGCCCGAGAACGCATCTGGAATTGCAAAAACTGCTATTCGCATTTTTAAGGATAAAGAATTTGAGCGATATGTTCTGGATCGAACGGACAGCTACCGGAATGAGACTTCATGGCCTGTGACAGTACACAAGCATTTAAAATTGTATAGCGGTGTGTGTGGGATAAGGAGATGAAAATAGCATTGATGAGCCGTTGGAATGCCACCTGCGGCATATCTGCACATGCGGAACTCGTGGGATTGGAATGGCGGAAAAAGCATGACCTCACGGTATTTGCACCTACATTCGAATCTGCGACAGATTGGCATCACAATCCCATAGAAAAAGAGGATGAGGAGTTTGTAATACGTGGCTATGAGCAGCCGGAGTCTATCGGGAACACAGGGTGGATAGACGAAAGGCTGTGTAAAGAGAATTACGATGTGCTGGTCTTGCAGGGTTTAGAACTGCTGCCCATTCCCGCTCTGCTGGATGTGTTTCCGAAGATAGAAGCAAAGAAAGTGCTTGTATGGCATCTGGGGAAACTGCCAAAATATGAAAGCCTCTATAAGCTTAGCTTCGATGCAATTGTATGTTTTGACTCCCGATTTGGAAACATGCTCAAAGAGAAATACCCGGAGGAGAAGATCCATATAATCCCCTTTCCCTGCCGCCCGCTCGTTAAAGGCAACAAAAAGAGAGCAAGGACAGAACTTGGTATTCCCCAAGATAAAACGGTTCTATTCTCCTTTGGTAAGCAGCCATTGTTTGAGTATGAGGATTATTTGTGGTTAGCGAAAGAATTAAATGAGATATATGACTTGAAATATTTCATCATCCGGTCCTATGGAGATTTACCTTATGAAAGCGATTGCTTAGAGGTTCGGCAGGACATACCCGAATATGAAGCGATATATAAATACTTGCACGCATCTGATGCCTTTCTGTGGCCAAAGGTGGAAACAGACTACATTGTGGTCTCCAGCGCGGTTTGCCAGTGTTTGGGTGCGCTTGCCCCTATTGTCACTCCGGATGTGAGATACGTAGAACTAATGAACAAGGAGCTAGTAAAATATAGCGATAGGGCGGATTTAAAGGCTAAAGTTATTAGACTCATAGAAGATCCGAATTTCAAACACGAGGTTTTGAGGCATGCGGAACAATATGTGATAGCGAATTCGGCGGGAAAAATTGCGAAAAAGTTTATCACGCTGTTTGAAGATGTTTTGAGGTGTTGATGTTAAAAAAGGCGCACTACCTTCGGCATTATAACTACTATTCTGCTTCTCAGTGCATGGTTGGCACAGGAACCTTATCTATTGCGGTAAAAGTAACAGAGACCTGTAAATATAAAATCCGCTCAACCAACAGGCAAACTTTATGTGCTTTATATACTTCCTAAGTTGTTATTAAGAGCAGTGAAGAACGAATGAAGATCGCAATGATGACACCCTGGAATGATGAACGAGGTGCTGCGGTGCATGCAAAAGCACTGGTGAATGCCTGGCTGAAGAAGGGGCATAAAGTGACAGTATTCAGCTTTTTAAAGGAAGACTACGGGGAAGACAAATTTACGGGTAAAGACGAGCGTTATGTAATAAGATGCTTTGGAAAAGACTACCTGGACCCAAGACCCATTCTCACAACAGAGTTTGACATCTTTGTAGTGGAAGATTTAAGGACGCTTCCCGTGAGAGAGCTTGCCAAAATATTCCCTATGATTAAAGAGCATGCTTTTCTTGTTCATATTGTACATGAAGATAAGTTACCAGAGGAAACGTGGTTTTATCAGCTCCCCTGGGATAAAGTGATTTACTTCGATGAGCGGCAAGAGTTCCTGAAGGACGTTTATCCTAGCGCAGAGTACATCCCTTTTCCTTGTTTCCCGATAAGACGCGGTGACAAGATTGAGAGCAGGAAAAAACTTGATTTACCCCTGGATAAGAAAATAATCTTTACCTTCTGTCAGAGGGGCTATCGTCCCTACCTGCGCTATTTGTGTGAAGAGCTACTGACAAATGTGGTTTTATTATTTGTAATCCCGCAGGATTTCGATATGCTTGAGAAGGACTCGGCACCGCCATGGATGATTGTTCGTGAGGAGGGGACTTTATCTGATGAACGGTTTGACGAGTATCTATTTGCTTCGGATGCCGTTATCTTCCATAAATACCAGAATCGGTATCTCCGGCTTGTCTCTGCTACTATATTCCAGGCAATAGGCGCTGGTTGCCCTATATTCATTCCACAGCAATCCGAGTACTTCCAGCCATTGAAGGATGAAGTGGTTTATTATAGTGATACGGATGACTTGACACGTAAATTGATTGCCTTTTGTGTAGATGAAAGAATAGCGAAACGTATTATAGAAGCGGAAGAGGTGTACACACATATAAGGTCCGCGGATAAGATAGCAGAGATATATATAGACGTTTTTACCAAGGTATTGAAAGAGAGGGGGTTATAATTGCATGAAGTTAAAGCGTTACGAAGGCAACCCGATACTGAAACCCAAGCCTGAAAATGCCTGGGAATCGAAAAATGTGTTTAATCCCGCGGTCGTTTATGATAATGCTTTAATTCATCTCCTCTACCGTGCTATGGGGCGCGATGATATATCGAGATTTGGATATGCGGTAAGTATAGATGGCTTCAACTTCTTTCGCTTTGACAAACCGGTTTTCACGCCGAAACTTATATTGGAGCCACGGGGATGTGAGGACCCGCGGGTGGTAAAGCTGGGGCACAGCTATTATATGACTTATACCGCATATTCTGTGAGTGGGATGCGGGTCTGTTTAGCCACCACAGATAACTTTATACACTGGGAAAGATATGAGATGGCATGGGCGGAGAGGAATGATAAAAATGCCGTCCTCTTCCCTGAGAAGATTGATGGCAAATATATAATTCTCCATAGGCCAATGCACAAAGAGCCCATGGGCATCTGGATTAGTTACACAGATAACTTTGCTGATTGGTATGGACAGCGAGAAGTTATGGCGCCGTCAGAAGAAGGAAATTGGGATAGTGCAAAGATAGGCGCGGGTGCACCACCAATAAAGACCGAGAAAGGGTGGTTGCTGATATATCATGGTGTTGACGAGGATATGGTCTATAGATTGGGCGCGGCGATGCTCAGCCTGGACGACCCTTCAAAAATAATATACCGGCATCCCGAGCCGATTCTCGAGCCCGAGCGGGATTACGAGATACGAGGAGAGGTTCCTAATGTTGTATTTACTTGCGGTGCATGTGAAGTAGGAGATAAATATTATGTATATTATGGTGGGGCAGATAGAGTGATTTGCGTTGCTACTGTGGACAAGGAAGACATGTTAGGGCTTTTTTGAACAACCACCCCGTCCGATAAGAAAGGGCTCTCCACACCTTTTCTATTAAATTGCTTCTAGCCAAAATGTACGATAACCTTTTAAAGCGGTATAACCTATATTTAAATGGAGGAGAAAAAGAATAAGGTGTTGTCGCTCCTAGCTGCAAAGGTTATACTACTGTTTGTGTTATTACTTCTGTCCGGGTTCTTCTCAGGTTCTGAGACCGCTTTGGTTGGTATTGGAAAGATAAAAGCGCGGGCGTTGGTGAAACGAGGCGTAAAAGGTGCTGAGATCATTGATGAGATGGCACGCAAGCCGGAGACTATGCTTACTGCCGTGCTCATAGGTAATAATCTAGTGAATATCTCGGCATCAATAATAGCAGCCTCTATAGCCATAGAGCTCTTTGACAGTTACGGCGAGGCAATTGCCATCGGAGTAATGACCCTTTTAATCCTCACGTTTGCAGAAATCATGCCCAAGACCATTGCAGTTCATCATGCCGAAGGGGTTTCCATTCTGGTTTCCAAACCTATGAGGATTATAGCTTTCGTGTTTCGGCCGTTTATAAAAGCGTTTTCTTTGATTACCTCCGCTTTTGTATGGCTTTTGGGTATTAAATTGCATCGTGGACAGGGAATGACAGAAGAAGAAGTGGAGTCAATGTTGGACATAGGCGAGGAAGATGGCGCGATTGAAGAGGACGAGAGGGAGATGATGATGGGCGTGCTAAAGCTGGACGAAATCGTGCTGAAAAGTGTGATGAAACCAAAAGATGAGATGGTCTGTCTGGAAGTAACACAAACGGTAAACTCCGCCGTGGACTTAATAAAGCGAAGTGGCTACTCAAGGATTCCCGTCTTTGAAGAGACAAAAGATAATATAGTTGGCATATTATATGCGAAGGATTTGTTAATCGAGACGCATGAAGGCGTGGATTCACTAAAAGAAATCATGAAGACACCTTATTTTGTGCCCGTGACGAAACGAGTAGATGACCTCCTGGAGGAGTTCCAACGTGGCAGGTTTCATATCGCTATAGTAATGGACGAAGAGCGCAAAACAAAGGGGTTAGTTAGTTTAGAGGACCTCCTGGAAGTAATAGTAGGTAGCATCTATGACGAATATGATGTAACAAAAATGCGAGGATTAAGCACAAGTGACTGAACGGTCTCACACGGATTTGCGATTTGATTGTACATCGAAACGCTGAAAAACTCGTAAGCACAAAACAAATAATGGGTGAGGGGGAAGGGATGGGATAAAGTTAAAATCGGGGGCTATCAACTTTTGCTTTCGCAGCCCACCTTACCTTTCTTCTTTTCCGCCTCAGTTTCACCATGTTCCTTTCACACTTGGAACTGCAGAAATACAAAACAGTTCCGTCACGTTTCACGAACATCATTCCAGTTCCTGGCTCTATTGGTAAATCACAAAAAGAGCATCTCTTCTCCATCTTTTCTCCCGCCTATCTCTAAAATAAATTATCTTCTCAATAATTTCCGTACTTCCCTATCGGTCTCTAACAGCACAATAACATCGCCTGTCTTTACCGCACCTCGGCAATTCCGGGTTACGATGCGCCCTTTATTCGTGCCTTCCAGTACTCTGCACTTTATCTGCGTTGATTCGCCATGCATCCCCGTCCTACCTACTATTTCTATTACCTCCGTGGGTGTCCCTCTATCATCAATCATTACATTCGTACTCCGTTATTTACGCCTTTATCTTGTCCAATTCCCCGATAATCGCATTAATCGCATCTTCTGCCTTCCCTGGATTGACGATGGCCGCGGTGCCGCAACCTTTCTTTATACCACAAGCAGCACCTAAATCTTTCTGGTTCTTAACATACAGGTATGGTATGCTTTTCTCTTCACACAAGGGTGCTATGTGCATCACTATCTCCTCTGGAGTCACATCCGCCCCGACAAGCACCAGCTTTGCCATCCCTCTTTCTATAATCTTTGTTGCCTCGTTTGTCCCCTTCTTTATGCTGCCCGTAGTTCGCGCCAAATCCAACGCCTCTAACGACTTGCTTTGCAATTCCTCTGGCACTTCAAACTTAATATACGCTTTTTTTTCTTCCTTAGTCATCTTTCATTCCCTTACAGTGTCATCTGCGCTTTCACTTTTATATTACTAACTAATGCTTTAAGCTTATAATCCTCAAACAAGACCGGTTGCACATAACCCTCAGGCACACTTAGCGCTATCTCTTTTGTACGCCCGTATCGCCCTTTGCTTACTAGTACGGCGTTTACCAACCCTAAGATGTCTAATTCTGCGACTAAATCGCTAACGCGGCGTTGTGTTAACGGTTCCATACCCAAATGGTTACACGATCGCCGATACATGTTATAAACTTCGCCACTGGAGAATCGCTTCTTGTTTCTTTCCCTGCGTAGTAGAAGCACGCTACTCAACACGATTTTTGATTGTACCGGTAGCGTCTTTATTACTTCCACAATGCTGTTAGCTTCTAACCGGTCACTTGCTTGTCTCACGTGATCCTCTGTTACCATCCGTGATTTCGTGCGATCTGCTATTTCGCCTGATACTCTCAGCAGGTCAAGAGCACGTCGCGCATCTCCATGCTCCTGTGCCGCGAAAGCAGCGCATAGCGGTATCACACCATCAGCAAGCCTGGAAAAATGGAATGCCATCCTCGCCCTCTCAGTCAAAATATCCTGCAACTGATCGGCATTGTAAGGTGGGAATATTATCTCTTCTTCGCCCAGGGACGACTTTACTCTCTGGTCCAATAGCGCCGTAAAGGTCAGGTCATTTGAAATACCGATTATGCTTACTCTAGCATTATTTAGCTCGCTGTTTATCCTTGAGAGATTATACAACGCGCTGTCTCCTTTGACTGCTAACCGATCTACCTCGTCTAATACCACGATTACACATCTATCATCGGTATCTATCCCTGCCTTAAATTCTGAATATACCATATCTGTGGGCCAGCCGATCATCGGAACATTCTGATTGAATACCCGTGCAAGATATGCAAAGACACGATATTGCGTATCAAATACCTCGCTGTTGATATAGATCATAAAGCATTTACTGTCCAGCTTCCGCCCCATCCGTTCTAATTCGTTACTTACATATCTCACCGTAGCGGTCTTACCCGTTCCTGACTTGCCATAGATTACTATATTAGAAGGGGTTTCGCCCTTTAACGCCGCAGATAATATGTCCGCTAAACTCTTTATCTGCATCTCGCGATGCGGCAGTTTTTCTGGTATATACGTGGAGCGGAGTACTTCTTTATTTACAAATATTCCCCCCGCACTTATCAGGTCGTCGAATAGGTTTTCCATCTCTGTCTCTAAAAAAAAAATACCTCGCTGTAAAAAATATGTTGCACACATAAAAACAGTGCGTTATTCACGGTTGAATAAAGAATCCCTGTTTTAATAATCCAGCTAATAGTGTGCCCTATCTATCCATAATTGATGCACTCATAGCTCTATTAACGGGTAAATATATGCACGATAGCCGTGCCACCAGTTCCACCTATGCTATGTGTCAGACCAACTTCGGCGTTTGGTACCTGTCTTTTTCCGGCTTCTCCCCGGAGCTGCTGCACTATTTCTGCTACCTGCCTTATGCCTGTTGCACCGAGCGGATGCCCACATGCTTTTAGCCCGCCCGAGGGGTTTATTGGAATTTTACCACCTAGTTCCGTCTGGCCTTCCTCCGTAGCTGTGCCACCAGCACCCTTTTCAAAAAAGCCTAAATCTTCTATGGCTATTAGTTCTGCAATCGTGTATGAATCATGCACCTCGGCAACATCTATTTGCGTAGGCTCAAGGGCCGCCATTTGATAGGCCTTCTTAGCCGCAAACACCGTTGCATCCATCGTGGTCAGGTCCCTTCTATCATGAAGCGAAATGGTATCACTCGCTTGTGCAGACGCTTTAACGTAAATCGGCGATTCTGTATATTTCTTCGCTGTCTCCGCGGTGCATACTACAGCCGCAGAAGCGCCATCTGCTATGCCCGAGCAATCCAGCATATGGAGCGGGTCGGAGACCATAGGCGAGCCAAGTACGGCCTCTGCTGAAATCTCCCGCCTGTATTGTGCAAGGGGATTGTGAGTGGCATTGAAATGGTTCTTTACTGCCACCTTTGCCATTTGCTCGCTCGTGGTGTGATATTTTTGCATGTGTGCCTTTGCCATCTGAGCAAACAATGACGGAAGCGTGGCACCGCAAATTGCTTCCCACTCCCTATCCACGCCGGAAACGAGTAAATCACTGGCCATATCATCATCTACATCGGTCATCTTCTCCACGCCCGCTGCTATCACGAGGTCGTACCAGCCGGAAGCCACAGAAAGAACCGCCAAATGCAATGCGAGCGCGCCTGATGCGCAACCTGCTTCTACTCGTGTCGCGGCAATATGTAATCCCGATAAGCCGGCATAATCTGATATTAACGCACCAATATGCTCCTGTTCCACAAATCTGCCGGCTGACATGTTACCACCATAAAGTGCATCTAGATCATCTCCGCTTATCCCGGCATCTTCTATCGCTTTTAAGCCTGCTTCTACAGCTATGTCTCGAAAAGACTTATCCCAGAGTTCACCAAATTTTGTTGTCCCCACACCTATTATCGCTACTTCTCTCATTTCACATCCTTATTTTTCCTTGATGCTTTGCATACGCTGCGTAATCCAGATACTTCTTTGATACAAGGAAGTGCTCTACCTTCTGCCCTTTCTCTCTCACTTCCTCGATACTGTCTGTAACACGTAAAACAAATGAATCAGAACCCGCACCAGATCCGAATGAAGTAAGTAAAATTCGCTGCGATGGTAATGCCTTATCAAGAACGGCTGCTAGCCCGATAAGCGATGCTGCCGAATACGTATTCCCAAAGAAGGGCACCATCAGGCCTGTTTTTACCTGCGCGGATGTGAACCCGAGACTTTTTGCCGCTTTTAACGGGAACTTGCCGTTGGGCTGGTGGAAAACGGCGAAGTCAAAGTCAGAAGGTTCGAGTCCTGTCTGTTCCAACAAAGCTTTTGTAGATGAGATAGTATGCCGGAAATACGCGGGTTCTCCCGTGAAGCGTCCACTGTGCGATGGATATTTCTGCAAGTCTCTCCGCCAGAAATCGGGTGTATCTGTTGTAAAAGACGCATAATCCTCTATCTCGGCGATTACCCTGTCTTGTCCGATGACAAATGCAGCACTACCCGCCGCCGCTGTGTATTCTAATGCGTCACCTGGGCTTGCTTGCGATGTATCGGCACCTATTGCAAGTCCATACTTTAGTTTATTCAGTGCGACAAAACCCATACACGCTTGCATTGCTGCTGTTCCCGCTTTACATGCGAACTCGAAGTCCGCGGCTGTTATTGCGTTCGATGCCTCTATCGCCGCTGCTACGATGGTGGCAGTAGGTTTTACGGCGTAGGGGTGGCTCTCCGCGCCCACGTAGATGGCACCGAGATCTTGCGGATCAAGACTCGCACGGTGGATAGCAGCTCGTGCGGCTTCTACCGCCATTGTCGCGGCATCTTCATCCAGATCAGGCACGGATTTCTCTTCTACCATCAGGCCCGCCTTCATACTTGCACCATCCTCGCCCCATTGTTTTGCTATATCTTCTACTCGTATCCTGTACGAGGGTACATACACGCCATATGAGACTATCCCTATCATTGTATCCACTATAGTTTAAACAACGGCGAGTAATATATAACTTATGGGTGAACGTTATGGAAGAGGAAATACGAAAATACTTGGCAAATAAGTTTGGAGATCCGCGAATAAAAATACTAACTGTAACGGAGTTGGGATTGGCATCAGAACAGGCAAATGAGCACGAGATAAAGGGATTTGGATATGGTAAACCTTACCTTGTGGTTTTTGAGACTCGAGAAGGCGATCAAAAAGAGGTAGTCATTTCCTCGATGCGAGGCGATGGATTCGGGCATGACTATATGGCGGACCGTGCACAGATAATGATATGGCAGCATCAGGCGTTCAATACACTGCCGAAACACGTAAAGTCGATTGATGTCGGCTACTTCACGAAAGAAGGCGGGATGGCTTCCGCAAGTGATGCCGAGGAATATTTCATTGTCTGCGAGAAAGTGGAAGGTGAAGAGTACGTCAATGACTTGAACAGGTTAAGAGACGGTGGTGAGTTAAATCCGGTAGATGAAGAACGGGTATCTGCGCTGGCGTCCTATTTGGCGGATATACACGCTGTTAAGAAAGACGATGCACAGCTTTATGTACGCAGGATACGGGAGTTGGTAGGGCATAGCGAGTGCATATTCGGACTGACGGACAGTTATCCTGCACAGAACGAATTCATAACGGGTGAAGAGCTGAACGAAATAGAAAAGAAGTGCATAGATTGGCGATGGCGACTGAAAGAGACAAGAACGAAGAGATTGTGTATGGCTCATGGTGATTTCCATCCATGGAATATTATGTTCCGCAAAGGAACGGATTTTACTGTGCTTGACCGCAGCCGAGGGGAATGGGGCGAAGCTGCGGACGACGTTACCGCAATGACCATAAATTATCTGTTCTTCGGGCTCATCAAAGCCGATGGTGCTGCGATTGACAAAGACTTTAAGCGATTGTTTGAGCTGTTTTTTGACGTGTATCTCGAAAAGACGGGCGATTACGAGTTACTGCAGGTAATACAACCGTTTTATGCGTTTCGAGGGCTTGTAGTTGCGTCTCCTGTATGGTACCCGAATATTTCGGTGGTTACAAGAACGAAACTGTTCAACTTCATAAATAATGTGCTCGATGCGGAGGAATTTGATTATAAAGGTGTCAGTAAGTATTTGGGCTGATTTCTAGCAAAGAAATATTTCCCCTCCTCATTCCATCCGTGAAGTGGATAGTGCGGTCTTTTACGGAAACTCCTCTAATCTTTTCTGAGTGGTCATTTTACCGCAATCATTAGGCTTTTTTACTATATCACTAGAAACATCAACAGCTACTGCACCTCTGGCTATTAATTCGTTATTAGCACATTTTTCCCCGGATGCTGCTTTCCGAATAAATATTTTTCTCCCTTTTCCAAGTCCATCAATAGCACCATTCCAGGTGCCACCCTTGCTATCCGATTCCGCCACATAAATTTTCTCTGCCAGTCCATAAAGATAGGCATTTCTCCCCATTGCAAAACCTACTGACCATCCTGCTTTTGGCGGGTAGGTGCTGACAACAAGAACACGACCTTCACTGATGTATTTATACAGCTTTTTGAACCCACTTTTAAAAGTCAATATTCCCTGGGGCAGAATAACAATTCCCATTCCATTATTTTCTATTGCCGTTTCCAGCGCAATCCTGTCCACTCCTCTGGCGTATCCACTTATGACTACCTTATTTTCGGATGCGCATTTCCGGGCTACCTGTTTGGTGAATTCAGCACCTTTATCACTCACATTTCTTGAACCCACAATCGCTACTTTATCTTCAAAAAACAATTTTGTGTTCCCTTTAGCATATAGCAAAGGGGGAGAATACTGGGTTCCCAGGTTATTTCTTAATGTTATGGGATATTCTGGAGAATCAAAAGAAACTAACTCAACCCTCTCTGAAATAAGTTCTTCTGCTAAAAGCGAGTTATTTCGTAGATCCTCTCTTGCTCGTAAGACCTCTTCAGATTCTTTTGAGGATAGCGCGAAATCTTCTTTCAGAGTGGCGACATCACGAGAAAAAAAATCCTCGAATGAAATGTTGTGGTTATAACCAATATCAACAAGGAGACTACATATTCTCGCTGTTTTCCAGTGGGGTAGATGCGCCAGGGTTATCCAGTAGGGATAATCGCTCATTTCCATAACATTTTATCTCTCCTGTTCGTTTATAATTTTAATAATCTCTTCACCCTATTTTTTAATCGTTATCTTACCCAACCCTTTTATGTCCAGAAGGTCCCAGGGAGAAGTGGGTCTTGCTCGAGCAATGTTGTACAGGGTTTTATCAGGGAAAATATAATAAGGTGGCAGGTTGCTTTCTTCCGCTTTTCTGAGACACCATTCCCGTAAAGCCTGAAAAAATTTGTCTTCGTCCCGGGCAGGCACATTATATTCTAAGTTTTCTCGCGGCGTTTCTTTTGTCTCCTCTTCGCCTACAAGTTTCTTCAATCGTGAGCGGATAGCACCTTTTTTTCGTTGAAAGTGATTTGCCAGTTCTGCTATGCTTTCTCCTTGATGAAACAGATTCACTAATAGCTCATCGTCTTCTTTCGTCCATTTCTCATAAGCTTTTGGATACTTTTGGCGAACATTTGCGAAAGGCTCTGCTCCCCCACTCGCCACTTCTTTTGATTCTACCGCATCCTTTCTAATTAAGTCATATTTGTCATTCTTTAGATCACCACTAATTGTCTTAGCTATCACCAACGGCGCAATTTTATTCACACGCAATTCACTCATTAATTTGCCAATTTCCCTGATTGTTGCTTTGCTATCACAAATATCGTCAATTAACAGGACGTTCTTATCTACCACCTCTGCAAGATTTTCGTAGTCAAATGCATTCTTCACATTATCCCTTTTTAATACGTAATTCTGGAATACCTTCTGGGGCTCAGTATTTTGCGGTTTTACCAAACTATGAAAAAGGGGTATCTTCAAGACGGTGGATACTTTTTCGGCAAAATTCTTGACCAAATCGCCTGATTCCGTTGGGGGAACATAGATAATCAAATCGAACCTCTGGTCTCCAAAGTAGCTGTGATAGGCTTTCAAAACCCCTTTTAAAAGAAAATCGGGAAAGTCTCCACCATTCTCATATTTGCAATGGTGAATAGCAGAGCCCACATTGGAAAAGCCATAATACGAAAATGCAACACCATTGACCATTTTATTCTTTCGCTCTGAAAGAGGTCTTTCTTGTTGAGTCCTGGAAACCAATTCGATCTCAGGGAAATAATTATTTTTAAAATCATCCACTTTTTGTTGCCAGTCCACATTGATTTCATAAATCCGTCTTTCACCTCTGCAATTGTCACATTTATCGCATACCCTTACGTTCTTATCTTGTAAATAGTCACAGAGATAAAACATCCTGCACCTGTTGGTTTCAGCGTATTCTATGATTTTATCGAGTTCTCCTAATTTGAACTCTCTAAACTTTTCAAAAGCCGTAGTGTCAAGCATAGGGGCATCAGATTGATATTCATATTTTTTAGAACGACCTCCTGCGACTTTTTTTACTATGCCCTGCTCAATTAAATCCCTTATTATCACCTCTATTCTGGTACGATTAAGATTTGTTTTCCTCATCAAATCCCAGATGCCCTCAGCTTTCTTTTTTGATTTTAAACTGTCAATAATTCTCTGATAGTGTTGAGCGGGTGGGCGATTATTTTCAATAAAATATTTGGGTAAATCCTTGTCTTTAGAGTTGTATAAAAGAATAATCTTGGCTTCTCTTCCATCTCTGCCTGCTCGTCCAATCTCCTGATAATAATGGATTGGAGATGCGGGAATCTGCGTATGAATGATAAACCTGATGTCGGGTTTATCAATACCCATACCAAGGGCATTTGTAGCGACAACACACTTCCAGCGGTTATTAAACAATCCTTCTTCTACTTCTCTCCTCCTTTCAGCATCGAATCCTGCATTGTAATTTACAGCGTCAATGCCTTGATGGTTTAAGAAGTTTGAATACTCTTCTGTATCTGCTCTTGTGCCGCTGTAGATGACGCCGGTTCCCTCCAGTTCAGGTAAACAGTGAGCTAAAAAGGCTAACTTATCATCATCGGAAGAAACGCTTACTACGTTTAATACAAGATTTTCTCGCATCAAATTACCACGAATATACTTCACATCACCGCCCATTTGTTGAATAATATCCTGAGCTACTTTTCCGGTGGCTGTTGCCGTGGTGGCTAAAACAGGAAGTTCTTGTGGCAATGATTCTACAAGATCAATGATTCTGCGGAATGCCGGGCGGAAATCATGTCCCCAAACGGAAATACAATGTGCTTCATCTATGACAACCATTGAAAGTTTCATTTCTTCCGCTGCTTCCAACCATTCCGGGTTTTCCTGCCTTTCGGGAGCAATATACAAAATCTTCACATCGTTTTGTCTTGCTCGTTTCAAAATTGCACGATTTTCTTCTCTTGTTTGCTCGCTATTGATACACTCGGCAGAAATCCCTAAAGATTTAAGCTGTTGGATTTGGTCGCGCATTAAAGCAATAAGTGGTGAAAAGACTATTGTTATTCCATCGAATAGACTTGCGGGAAACTGGTAACAAAGCGACTTTCCGAAACCTGTTCGGTGTATTAGCAGAATTCTTTGCCCTTCAAGTAGACTCTCAATTGTTTCCCACTGTTCATCGTAAAATCGGTTTAACCTGAAGCGTTTCCACAATAAATCCTCTGCTTGAGTTCGTGTTAGGGTCATTGTATTCCCTTCATTGCACTATTGGGGGTTGTATTTCGCTTAGCAACGCTCGCTATTTCAAGCTTTTTACTTATATGAAAATTATTCATAAGAGAAACAATCAAACAATCCACCAGCACCAGAGCGACCATCGCCTCCGCGACAGGCACTATTCTCGAGCATATACAGGGGTCATGCCTGCCCTTTATCTTTATTTCTGTCTCTTGCTTCTTCGCCATATCCACACTCCGCTGCGGCTTTGCAATAGAAGAAGTAGGCTTCACGGCTATTCTACATATCACCGGCTCGCCCGAGGATATACCACCTAAAATACCGCCTGCGTTGTTCGTTTTCGTCCTTATCCTGCCGTCTTCAATAAAGAATTCATCGTTCATCTCGCTGCCTTTTAGCCTCGCAGCCTCAAACCCCGCACCTATTTCTACGCCCTTCACGGCACCGAGACTCATCAATGCCTTTGCAAGTTCGGCATCCAGTTTATCGAAGACCGGCTCGCCCAACCCCGCCGGAACCCCTGTTGCAATTATTTCTACAACGCCTCCTACACTATCTCCTTCTGCCTTCACTTCTTTTATCAACTGCTCCATTCGTACCGCGGCGTCCAAATCCGCACATCGGACTGCATTTCGTTCCACATTCTTCTTTAGTTCTTCGAATCCCACTTCACGTGCTCTTATGCGTCCTACTTCCACTACATGCCCGATAGTTTGTATGCCATATGCCGTCAAGATTTTCTTTGCTATTGCACCCGCAGCAACTCGCGCTGCTGTCTCTCGTCCAGAAGCTCTTCCGCCACCTCGATAGTCCCTTAACCCATACTTCATCTGATACGAAAAATCTGCCTGACCTGGTCTCGCAACGTGCTTTAGCTCTTCATACGGCCGCGAATCAACATCCTTGTTCCACACGAGCATAGAAATAGGTGTGCCCATCGTTTGCCCTTCAAATACGCCGGACAAAATCTGTACCTCATCTGCTTCCTTACGCTCTGTCGTTATTTCACTTACACCCGGTTTCCTACGGTCTAATTCGTGCTGTATGTCCTCTACCGATAGTTCAAGCCCTGCGGGGCAGCCGTCCACGACAACGCCTATCGCGGCGCCATGAGACTCACCCCAGGTTGTCATCCTGAATATCATACCAAACGAGTTGCCGGTCATGGTAAACAGGATTTTATAGGTTCTTGTAATATTTAAACGCACTTTGTTTCTAAGAGCACTTTCTTGTGTACCCGGAGCATGATAAACAGTTCGAGTTACAGGTTTTGAAATTAGAATGTCCGTGTTCTACCGTTTATATGTGAACACACTCGATACCTGCGCGCCCTAGATATTCCAAACCTTCCTTATCACTATAGTCTCCGGTCATCACCACTCGTTTTACCCCTGCATTTATTATTAGCTTGGCACATATCTTGCACGGAAATGCGTTTACGTATAATGTAGCACCGTTTGCGGCTTTGCCCGATTGTAAGAGTGCATTTTGTTCTGCATGGACCCCAACACATTCCTCATGCCGCTCACCGGACGGGATATTCAATTTATCACGCCGGCACCCCACCCCGAGACAATGTTGGAATCCTCGCGGTGCACCGTTATAACCCGTAGATATTATCACGTTATCCTTGACCACGATGGCACCGATCTGTCTTCTCAAGCAGGTTGAACGCAGTGCCACGTCATTTACAATGTTCATCCAGTATTCATTCCAGGATATGCGCTCTTTATCTGGCTTTTCTCTATCTTCTCTTAGATTCATAACCGCTACCGTCTCTCATTTCCTTTTCTGTTCTATTCGACATTAAAGATTTATGAACATTTACGATAAAAATTGATTTATAATCAACTTTTAGAATTTGCGTGTTCAGAAGTACGGGAAAACACAATAATTTATATTATCAGACGGTAAATAGCTTTATACCATGAAAGTAGCAATAAATGGTTGGGGGCGAATAGGCAGATTAGTATTTCGAGCGGCGTTACAGGACAAATCCGATATAGATTTTGTAGCAATAAACAGTCATGCTGCGGAGGCTTCCTGGATGGCACACTTGTTGAAACACGATTCGGTGCATGGCATGCAACAAGGGGATATAAAGGCAGACCAGGATAGCTTGGTAGTAAACGGAAAAGAGCTGCGAATATTCGCGGAAAACGATCCTGAAAAGTTACCCTGGGGTGATTTGGGCGTGGATTTGGTGGTGGAATCAACGGGTAAGTTTCGGGGTAGGGACGAAGCATCAAAGCACATTGACGCGGGCTGCAAAAAAGTATTAATAACAGCACCGGGGAAGGATCCGGACGTAACTATTGTGCCTGGTGTGAATGAGGAGATGTATGATCCTACAACACATAACATAATTTCAGTTGCTTCTTGCACCACAAATTGCTTAGCTCCGGTAGTAAAGGTATTGAACGACAAGTTCGTTGTGAATAAAGGGTTCATGACCACAATTCATTCGTACACGGGTGACCAGAAACTTCTTGATGGACGGCATAAAGACCTGAGACGGGCACGCGCGGCGGCTATGGCAATAGTCCCGACATCAACAGGTGCGGCTGCTGCGATAGGTATCGTGCTGCCGTCATTAGCCGGGAAGATGGATGGCATATCCTTACGAGTTCCAACGGCAAATGTATCAATCGTGGACCTCGTGGCCGAGCTTGGGCGAGACGTGACACGAGACGAAGTGAACAATGCTTTTGAAGAAGCCTCAAAATCGTCTTTGAACGGTATTCTCGATGTCACTTATGAGCCGCTGGTATCTACGGATTACATTGGTTCAGACTATTCGACGGTTGTTGATGCAGAATATACAAATGTTATGGGCGGTAAAGGCAACTTGGTGAAAGTGCTTGCGTGGTACGACAACGAATGGGGCTACTCTTGCAGGGTGGTAGACATGATAAAGAAGATAGAAAAGCAGGGTTTGTAGAAAAAAAAAGGTTAGATGGTGGGCGGGAAAATGGACGAAAAATTAAGTGACTTCTTGACTATAGATGACTTCGAGGTAGCAGGTAAGACCGTTCTCTTCCGAGCAGATATAAATTCGGTGGTTATAAACGGTAAAGTGCAGATGAAGGAGCGGATAGAGGAGAATGCAAAGACGATACGTGAACTTTCGGATAAAAAAGCGAAAGTGGTAATTCTCGCGCATCAAAGTCGTGCAGACAGAGTGGATTTCATGACTCTGGAGCAGCATGCGCAATTGCTCAGGAATTTTATAGATTTACAGTACATTGACGACATAATAGGGCCTGCTGCGAGAGATGCGATAAAGAAACTGCGTGATGGACAAGTATTGTTGCTGGAGAATGTGCGAATGCTCGCGGAAGAGACCCTTACAAAGTCTCCCGAGAAGCATGCACAGTCAATTTTCGTACGAACGCTTTCTCCACTTGCGGATATTTACATAAATGATGCCTTCTCGGTAGCGCACAGGTCGCACGCATCAGTGGTTGGCTTCCCGATGCTATTGGATGCAGGGATAGGCAGATTAATGGAGAAAGAGTTAGCATCTCTGAGAAGATCAGTCCACAACATAAAAAGGCCGTGTATTTATGTTCTTGGCGGTGTGAAACCCGAAGAAGTGTTTGATATAATGGAGTTCACACTGAGGCGTGAAAAAGTGACTCATATACTCACAGCAGGCAATGTTGGCACTATCTTCCTGTATGCACGCGGCATAATTGAACCAGGAGAAGAAGAAAAAGCAGATGAACAGTTTATAGAAAATCTGGCGAGAGCCAAAAAAATCCTTAAGTTGGGTGGCGACAAAATTATGTGTCCCGAAGATGTTGCAGTTGAGATATGCGGCAAACGGGTGGAGATTCCTGTTGACGTACTAAAGCCCGAGCAGGAAATATACGATATTGGGGAACGGACGAGTAAAAGGTATGCGGAAGAGATAAGGGAGGCGAAGACCGTGGTAATGAAAGGACCTGCGGGGTTATATGAAAACGAAGAGTTCAGTAAGGGAACAGGAGAGTTACTGCGTGCTCTTTCTACTTCTGAAGCCTACTCGCTTATCGGTGGTGGGCACACATCGGCCGCGATGAGCACGCTGGGCATAAAAAAAACCGAGCATACCCATGTCAGCTTGGCTGGAGGTGCATTCTTACAATATCTTTTAGAGAAGGGTCTGCCGGGGATAGAAGTGTTGAAGAGGCACTGATTGCAAAGTCTGATAAAAAAAGAAAGCTTTACCAAAGGACTAATATACTATATATACATATAATACCGGAGTTAAAGGTACTTAGACCTGATAGCAGGACCCTAAAACCTTTTTTGAAGCGATGCAAGGAGAACTTTCAGACAGTAAGGTCATAGTAGCAGCGTCAGAAACAGACGTCATGGGATACGGCAAGAACAGAGAAGAGCTATCGCTAGAAGAAGCAGCGTTTATGTTGGATAAAGGCAAATTAACGATAAAGCATGGCGGATCTGAGCTAAGCTTCGGGGAGTTCATAATGCGTGCTCTGGATACCTTACCTATGTTCACGGTGCGGTACCTTGTGTACACGGATTTGAAGGAGCGTGGGTACGCAGTAAAAACAGGCGGAGTAGAGTTCTGGCTTTATCCGCGTGGTACCAAACCCGGCGAGAAACCGGCAAAGTATGTCATCCATATCTTAGCAGAAAGAGAATTCATATCGCTGATAGAATTAGACGAGCTGCTTAGTTCGGCTCGTAACATGCGCAAGGAGCTAATTATTGCTGTTGTGGACGAAGAGAGTGACATCACGTACTATGAGGTAAACGAGCCAAGATTTGATGCCGAGATAGAGGAAGAGTGTACAGAGGGAAAGACAAAAGCGAGTTTAGTGGGTGATCGAGTAATCCTATGGGATGCAGAATTCGCAGTGAAGCTCTTTAAAAACAACTTTTACGGTAAATTAACGAAAGAGAACAGGTTACTGCTGTCCTTAGTTGAAACGGCCTATTTGATGACGAGAAATCGGGTGGAGCTCGAGAATACTCGTGGCACTCACGCAAAACTGAGTTTTGTGCAGTTCATAGACTATGCCGGCACAATAGAAACTGATTTCTTTGATAAGTACCTTGTTTACTCAGATTTAAAAGCAAAAGGGTTGAGAGTGAAGACCGGTTTTAAGTTCGGATCGCATTTCAGGGCGTATAAAGTAACAAAACAGAAGCATTCGTTGTATTTGGTTCATGTGCTACCCAGGGATCATGTTTTTTTTATGTCGGGTATGGCAAGGGCTGTGAGACTGGCGCATGGCGTGAAGAAGAGAATGATATTTGCTTTTAAGGGCAATTTAAGTACGGTGCCGGATTCAGCAACAATGCGGGATGCCGATCAAAGTATAAAATACGTGGACATCGGGCGGATGAAGCTCTAAACGTGCCGTTATAGCATTCTCGATTGGAGAAGAAAGATAAAAGCTGCGATTGCCATCAACACGATCGCTAGAATCATTACGATCTTCAAAGCGCCGACGTCCGTGCCAAATAATATGGGTATCGGACCAATCATGATAATGCCACCACCTCGCACCGCCGGCTTCTCCGTTTCTCCGGTCTTCCAGGCTTGGTACGTAGTGCTAAACATCCCAGCAAAGATGACCAGAACCCCTATGAACACAAGCAAGAAACCTAATGTGATTAGTTTCATCTGATTAGCTCCTCTTTCCTTATAATAGCCTTTACTGAGATAATAAAGTGTATTAACGCACCACCACAAAATATCTCCAGCATACCGATAATCCAATTGACAATAGATTGCCCGACTAATCTACTGTGATACCCCTGATTCTCCGCAAATATATTACCATATAAAAGCGAGGGATACAGCGCCAAAATAAAGACGGAAATAAGGCCCAAGAATAAAGGTATGCTTATCCCCGAAGCGAATCTTTCGATAACTGTTCCTTCTCGTTTGTGACACAAAAATACGCCACAGCACCGGCAAATAATAAAACCGCTACTTCGGTCATGCTACGAATTGCAATCATAAACTCGATATAATTAGAATAAAATCGTACTCCAAGAGAGGACGCCATGTGTGCATTATCAGTAGTTCCGAACCAATATAGTTTCGAACACGTACACAACCACTTTAAACCTATGGGGTCAAAATGAGGTTGGATTTGTAGGCTACTAAAATCACACAACAGTGTCTCATTCTACGTTTATGAGTTGGATATGGGGTTTCTACTGCAAAGCCGTAGTGGCATATAGTAGTAGAACGTTACACTACAATATGACAGACTGTGTAGAATCAATTAGTTTTGGAAAATGCTTATTTTGAGTTATAATCATTTATATGCACTGATTTTGGCTTACAAAATCCATCCCCAAAATGACGGCAGAGCTTTTAACACATTGGCACGACATCCTATAGAGAGTATGAAGATGACGTGTATTGATTTGGATGAAGGCAGAGCGAATGGGTTTTTTTATTTCGTTATGATGCAGAAACAGCATAAAAAGTGTGATTTTAGTCACATCAGCGTGATAAACCTTTTAAAAAAGCGATAGCTCACGCT
>JAPVWK010000006.1 GCA_028572065.1 Candidatus Methanophagales archaeon | reverse complement strand
CCAGATGAAATGAGCCAGAGGCAGATCGGTCTTCCTCATAGTACGGGAAAAGGACGATGTCCGCAGAGCTAAGCAGATAGGGAACATCTTCGTTTGGGAAGAATTTATTTGGATAAATGACATTCTTTTGAAGCCCTAGTTCCTCTATCTTTCTACCTATATATTCTGCGTACTTTATATCACTCTTTAAAGCGGTTGGTGCAAGACCACCTGCTACAAATAAATACACGTCTTTGAATTTTTCCAGTATCTCAACAAGGGTATCAAGGACGATGTGTAGACACTTGTGCCTCTTGATAAATCCGATCATGAGGAGTATCTTTGCATCCACTGGCAGCCCAAGCCTTTTGCGCGAAAGTTCTTTGTCTTCATCGTTGAGTTCTGTTCCATGAGGGATAATATGGATCTTTTTTGATGGTACACCCAGCCGAGTGAGTATTGCTTCCTGGGTTGGTAGATGCACGATGACCGCATCTGCAAGTGTAGCAATTCTTGCGGCAAAATCCTCATCGACAGCCCCTCTTTCAGAGAATTGAGCGGGTCTTACACAGTGGATGGTGATTATCTTTTTAGCTTTTTCATCCAATCCCTTGAGCAGAGTGGGTAATCTGTCATTAAAGTTGTAAATACTATATTCGTGTTGAATATGAATGACATCGAAACCCTTTGTGTGTGAAATGATAGGGTCTACATAATTCTCGTTTCTATCCCAACAGGGGATCACTTCAAGATTATCATCCTTTATTGGAGATGCTCCCTGCTCGGCAACGATCTTAACTTCTGATGCGGGGTCTGCTTTTCTTATACCATGAATGAGATAATCCGTATAGGTTGCTATCCCACATTGTGTGGGAAGATGAGTAGATACATAGGCGATTTTCATTGGTCAAATCCTTCGCTTTCCGCTAATCTTCTCTTCTTCCTTTGATGAAATCCTCTGTTAAATGATATGCCTCATCATCGGTAAACTGCTTTGGGGGGTGTTTCATAAAATAGGCTGAAGGTGAATAGAGAACACCCCCTTTACCTCTTTCAAGTGCCAGTTTGCAGTATCTTATAGCATCTATTACCACTCCCGCAGAGTTCGGAGAATCTTCCACAGAAAGCCGCAATTCAAGGTTCATGGGAACGTCGCCGATAAGATTGCCCTCCATCCGTATGAAACAGACCTTGTTATCTTTCTGCCATGCCACCCAATCGCTGGGACCGATGTGAACGTTTTCATCTGCCAAACGGTCTTTGGTTTGTGATTGTACAGCTTCGGTCTTGGACTCTTTTTTAGAAGCCAGACGGTTTCTGTCGAGCATGTTTAAAAAATCCGTGTTCCCCCCTGTATTGAGCTGATAGGTCCGCTCAAGTTTCACACCCCGCCTTTTAAAAAGGTTGGTCAAGACCCGATGCACTATGGTGGCGCCGAGCTGGGATTTTATATCGTCTCCTATGATGGGTACCCCCTCGTTTTCAAAACGCAGGCTCCATTCGGGACTGCTGGCAATGAAGACTGGCACGTTGTTTATGTATCCGACACCCGCATCCAAGGCACATTCGGCATAAAATTTAATGGCTTCTTCAGATCCAACAGGAAGGTAATTCAAGAGCATTTCGGCACCTGATCTTTTGAGTTCTCCTACCACCTCTTCTTTACTTGCCTCTCTCTGATCAGAAAGCAGGTAGGTGTATCTTTCATTGTAATTACTCATGTGCTCGGCAATGCCATCAAAAACACTGCCCATCTTAACTATGGTTCCTGTCTTTGGAATATCCTTACAAAAGATGGTAGTGCAGTTAGGGAGTTGAAAAATGGCTTCTGATACATCCTTTCCCACCTTCCTTCTATCTATGTCGAATGCGGCTACTATCTCAATATTGTATGGCTTGTAACCACCGATCTCCCAGTGCATCAAGCCAATAGCCTCTTTGCTATCTTTATTTCTATAGTACTCCATACCTTGAATTAATGAACTTGCGCAGTTCCCAATTCCTACAATCCCTATTTTGATTTTGTTCATAAGCATTCATCTACTATTTATTCTGATGCCAAAGTTACATATAAACGTTGTATATCCGAACCGGGTTCACCTATAATCCTTCTGGACGAACTTCAATCAGCGCGTGCTCTCTTTATTCTTCTCCTGTATTAAGCTATCCAACCCACCCCAAAACCATACCGCCACGCGATTCAACCCGACCTCCGCGTAACCTCACGATAGGCTCCTGAAGTACCATACCCCGTAACTTAAGTACAAGGCCTGCCTTTAAGCACGACCGCCGATGACTTAAACTATCTCTTTATCAAAGGACTATAAAAGCTTTTCGATTTTTATTTTTGATGCTTTCCACCAAAAAGTTTGTTTAAACCGATATGTACCAGGTTTTGTGCATATTCTCCCTTTCTTCATCTATCATTCCCACCCATCCAAAAATCCATACTTTCACGCCTGCCTTTCATATATCTCCATTAACGGTACACTAAACTCCTCTATCGCATTGTCAACCTTTTTTAACTCTTTATCACGATAAATCCCTTTCTGATGCAGAAACCGTGCAAAATATTCTACTGCTTTCAACACCGCCATCCCCTTCGCATCATTAAGAGAAAGTCTATCGAAATAGCTTCCAATGAACTCATCCAGCCTTTCTTTTGAAAACGTGAAATAAAAACCTCGTTTTCCTCTTGATACATTGCCAAAATATTCTAGAACCACCTCGGAGAACAAATCCCCGGTCACCCATTCAAAAGACTTCTCCTGATGCAAATACCGGCTAAACTCGGTGCCTATAAAATAAACGTTAGCGTAACAATCCTTGTTTGAGTTCATAAAGTCTTCTCGTTTCCAATTTCGCCGGAGTTCACCCGTTAACGTCTTTACCGTTTTCTGTAGGAGTTCATCATCAATTGTCTCTTCCTCTTCCTCGTCTTCTTCTTTTTGCTCCTACTCGCACCCTTTTATATGGTACAGCGTTCTATCTAAAAACGATGACTGCGAAGAAAGAGCCCTGGCAAGATTGGAGACATATAACCAAACTTGACCCTGATAAACCAATCACAGAATCCGCTTTGGAAACGATAATCGAAAGCGGAACAGACGCTATAATGATCTCAGGTACACAAAACATCACCGGCAAGAACGTATCTCATTTAATATCACTCCTGAAAAACTACGCGATACCGAAAATATTAGAGCCGGCAACACCAGACGCAGTGATATATGACGCTGTAGATTACCTCTTTGTGCCACTGGTCCTGAATACCGGCGATTTGAAATGGATTGTAGGTAAACATGTGGACTGGATAATGAATCATGAAATACAATGGCACGAAGTTGTTCCTGAGGCCTACATCGTTTTGAATCCCGATTCAGCAGTGGGTAAACTGACAAAGTCAAACACAGCGTTAAATCCGGAAGAAGTAATTGCTCATGCACAATATGCCGAGAAGTATCTTCGTATTCCTATCGTTTATATCGAGTACAGCGGCACTTATGGCGATCCACATTTATTAAAGCGACTAAGCGGCATATTAAACGAAGCGTCTTTGTTCTATGGCGGTGGGATAGACACAAAAGAGAAAGCAACCGAGATGAAGCGCTATGCAAATGTTATTGTAGTTGGGAATGTAGTGTACACCGACATAGATAGTTTCTTAGAGACTGTATAGGTTTACCCGAGTTCCAGTGGAAATGGTGGGGTGCCCGTCTTGTTTAAAATACACTCCCTGTGACCGCTTCCGGCAGTATTTTCAGTATATAACCGTCATACTCGGATTTCTTTATCTCGCAAATATCCGATAGTTTCCGCTTTCCTATCGCTACGTTTTTTAATTTCTCCTCGTCCCCTGCTTCTATCTTCACTCGTAACCCCTCAAGCTGCATAATTGTTGAAAATTCCTCGCCTGCTTTTGGTGGTAGAACCAGGTCTAATATCTCCTTAATAAACAAAGGCGAAGTAGCTAGAGGGTCCTCATCTAATTCCCTCCTCCGGTCATTAATAAGTAACTCTATTTTCTCTGTCAGGAGTTCTAACATATCTATCTCTTCCTTATGCCTCATCCTTGCTGTTTTTCTACCTATATTCCCTACATAATGCTCTATATCAACTTCTAGATCTCCTCCGGCTATTATGTAAGGTACATCTACCGCCTCACAGATTTTCGATTTCACTTCTAAGCATTCTTTAAAATCGCCAAATACGAATACCGCGGCGTCACATTCTTCTATTATCTCCTTCTCACGAGCCGTTATCTGGGCTATCCTCTTCCCCACACCGCGTGCCAGACCCATCATATTTGTAATCGCACCCTTTCTACGTAAAAACTCGGCTATGTCACACATTGGATCCACAGCGTGATGCTTACCTAAGGACGGCACGACAACCATTATTTCCGCACCTGCTAATGGCAACTCTTTTAACTTACCACCCGTCTCTTTTGCTTTATCCCGAATTATTCGCTCTTCCTCCTCGGGAAACGCCAGGTGCATCATCGTCTCCGTCTGCATCACCATCTCCTGCAGTACAAACCCGCCTATATCATGCACTCGCTCTTTCAACTCGCTGAACTTATATACACCACCTGTGAACATCATTATTTTATACATATCTACGAATCTCCCTTGGTCATCTTACTCAACATCGCTTTCGCTTTCTCCTTCCACTCTTCTTTTATCGGGTTCTCAGAAGCGATAATGGTAATTCTACCGGTAGAACGGATGGGGTGCCGTACCCGTGCTCCCTCTGGCAATATCCTATCTATTCCATCCATTATCCGCGTATTCAAATCTACTCGTGGGTCATAGACGACATGACTCATCAGCTTCTGCATCTCGTCATCATCTATTTTTAGCGCTATCTCTAACCTGCTTATTTGTTCTACCTTCTCACCGTATCTATCCCATAATAAGTCCAGCAATTTCGGCGCATGTGTCTCAGTCGTCACCGTCAACCTCTCGTCCCCCTTTATAGTCATGTCGCCCACAGTTATGGGGCTTTGCACCCTGCCTATCTTAACAGAAATTATAAACACATGCTCCGCAGCATTGCAATTCATGTACACACTGTCAATGTTACTATCTAAACTAATATCTCTTAATGTACTCATGCAAATTTTTTCATAACTGGCATCGCAGAATTCGCCGCCGCCTTCTACTTTTACTTCCATCTCCTACTCCTTTACTATATAGATACGGTATAATATTTCTTTAAGCATTCTTTTTTAACAGTGGTTTTATGTGTCAGTCACAAGAACATATGAACTAATTAACCTACATACTACTTCCCTTTTTGCCGTTTTATTCTCTTGCCATAGATGCACCCGCTGCCTTGAGTCCCACCAATCGGATTTCCGGGAGATCCAAACTGGTGCATACATCTACCAAGAACTGCAGCACCCCTCGCCAGCGCATCATCTACAAAAATAACCTCTTTATCCATCTTCCTATCAAACAAATTACTCAACTTCTCCAGTATCAACTCGGGTTTCTTACCACTTATTCCCGCTCTGCCGGTTATTCCTATTTTCGTATCGGGTAATAATAAGCCCTCCGCTTTTGTTATCCCTACCAACTTCTCCACGGTACATGCCGATACTTCGTCTATCACTGCCATAACATAGCACAAGCTCTCCTCGCGATAAAGCTCTTTGCCAATCTCGGCTATCTTGGGCAGGTCTGAAAGGTTATCCCCTGCATCTATCCCTATCAAAGCAACGTCGTCTTTTTCCGCGGCAGCCACATTTATCGGCGAGCCACCAAACAGTGTACCAGCCGTGATTTTCTCTATTCTCAAATGCCTCAGGACATCATCTGCATATTCTCGTACCACCTCGCTCTTTAATTTCCGCTTTAACTTACTTTTTGGACAATCAATCACGGAGGGATATTTCTCGCTTACAACATGAGAAATAAAGGCATCGGGTATTGCACCCGCCAGCCCACAGAAACTACCCGTAACTCTCGAATATGGCAGTTGATCATCAGTCACACGACCTGCAAGCGTAGTCCCAAAATCTAATGATAGTACCGGGTTTCGATAGTCAACATCAAGCCATTTTGCCGCTTCCTTCAGCCCCGCGGTTACAAGCTCCCCCTCCATCTCATTCGATACTAACGACTCACCTGCGGGTGCTTCGTTACTGGTCACAGCACCATCAAAATATGTCTTCTCCATCCGAGAGAACTTCCTCAGATCGGAATGGATGTCTTCTACTCTCATAGGTGAAATCATCTGTCGCGGTGGGACTCCTGCGAGCATGCAGCCCTTAGCCAGTGCTGTTATCACTCCCTGCATCTCCTCGACAGTGGTAAATCCCGCGGTTACTCCCGATGACCTAACCACGAAATGTAAATCCGGAATTGTTATCCCCGCGGCACTTGTGGATTCTTGCAGCGTCTTACATACTAAATCGGCTATGGACTCCTCAGAAAGTTCGACCCTTGTTATCGTATGACAAAAAGCAGCATCCTGCGCTAAAGCTTCCCTTGTCATCCTGACTGCTTTGTCTAGTATATACGTCTTCCCGCTACTCAAGTCAGTCGCACTCACTATTGATTTTGTGGTGCTGTTACCGAGTTCCACGCTTGCCACGATGAAGATGGGTCGTAAAGCAAGGTTTCCCCGCGAAAGTCGTAATGTGAAAAACAAGTCACTATAACTCATTTGCTGCGTCTTCAGTAGTTTCGGATGGTGTTTCTTTCCAAATAGACCCATTGCATTATCGCTCCTTTGCTTAGTTGTTTTCCCTCGCTAATCAATTACTCTCATAATACCCTACTACCTATTTAAGAACTACTATTTTATTCCCCTAATTACCCATAACTCATTCCCGTACCGTAATAGCACCTTATTATCTTCCGGGAATACAAATAGCGAAAAAGCGAAAACCTTTTATAGTGCTAACAACTGTTACCTTTTCTTATGGGACTAATAGTAGTATTGCTATTTGCATGGATGTTAGTGATAGCGTTCTTAGCGTTCTTAGCATGTACGTTTGAGGACTTAGAATCAGATATAGGATCGCAGAGCAATCCGAATTCGCAGGTGCAACTTGCAGCACAAATTGGACAAGTGAATCGGTTCTTTAACAAAGCGATTTCCGGTGAGCCACTATCTAATGCAATGTATTGTGCAACAGCAGGTACGATAGCATGGTTGCTTTTGCTAAAACTGGAGCCTTTAGTACCAGGTGAGGAATGGAAGGCGGCAGTATTGGCAATTCCCATTGGTGTAGCAGTAGCGGCAGCGATTAATATCATCTTTTCGATGTCTTCGCATTGCGGCAGAACTGCGGCACAGAAGCGTTTCGAGCAACCTATCTATCTTGACGTGTTATACGGGCATCTGTTACCTATAGCAACGCATGCCTTTATGACAACGTTCTTTATCACCTGCATAGCATACATACAGTGCAATTTAGGGACTCTGTCAGGGAATCCAGCTTTGAACCATCCGTTCGCCTTGCCACTACTCGGTTTCATATGGGGTATTACTGTGGGCGCAATTGGGTCGTCTACTGGTGATGTCCATTATGGAGCAGAGCGAGAGTTTCAAGACAGACCGTTTGGTGAGGGTAAGCGTGTAGTTTACCACGGAAAGATAACGCGATACGCGGGTTGCGGGGTACGGACACAAAGGGACATAGCAGGGTTCTGTGCGAAATTCGGTGGACCTATTACGGGGATGACCTTCGGGCTCATCATCCTGTTTGAGAACTGGCGAAGTTTGGTTGGTATGCAACTTGGAGGCTATTTACCAAATCTAGCCGCATCAGCCGGGAATAGTGCAGTGACATGGGCTATCGTGATGGGACTCATCATTGTAATAGCGTTAGCAGTGGTGAACTATGTGTTTGTGAGATGGGTAAGAAAGAAATGTGGACCATTTGTAGGAGTGTAAAAATATGGAACCAATATTGATTATCTTATGTGTAGTAGCAGGTGGGTTACTGGCAAGTTTAGGTGCTCATCTATTACCAGTGGGCGGTGCACCAGCAGCAATGGGCACCGCAACAGGCATAGCAACGGGAACAGTGCAGATAATGCTCGGTGCGGCAATGACCGGTTTATTCACAGCGGCATCAGCGGCTACGTTCACAGACAGTCTCCTGCTCGTGGCTTTGTCAGGTGCAATCGGTGCGACAGTGATGATGTGTGTAGTAATGCTGATGGCGAATATCCTTTACACCTTTGGCTGTGGGATTGTGCCTGTATCGGGTAGAGTAGATGTGGACCCTTTGACTAAGGAACCACAGGCACCGTACAAAACACCTCAAACCGATGGACATGGAGTACCAAATTGTGTCTATGTCTCCGGTATGTTAGGTGGTTTCGTAGGTGGATTCGGTGGTGCGCTGATGTACTTCGCGTTACTGAACTACGCGGACTTCTCAGCAGGAACAGCCGCGATTGGGGCTTTAGCAATATTCGTGCCGAATGCGATCATTGCAGCGTACAACATACGGGGTACAATCGAGGGATTCCATGATCCGAAGTTCAAGCGACTTCCATTTGCTATGGTCACATCTCTAGTTATTTCGCTGCTATGTGGAATAATGGTCGTAATTGCAAGCTATTTAACCGTAGGAGGGACGATGTAAAATGACAGTAACACCAGCAGTAGTGGAAGAAGAACCGACAAAAAAAGGACTATCGTTTAAATTACCGCTTGACGAGACCGAGATGGGGCTTATAGCCGGTATCGTGGCTGCGATAGTAGTAGTATTTACGGGATTACCCGCGGTGATAAAAGGGATAGCGTTAATTTTAGCGTTCCTCTGGGGTATGGACTCAGTACGAAAGACGTCTAAATATGGGTTAGGGACTGGCGTTCCATCCATAGGCGTGCTGGCTACCGGTTTTGGGGTAGTAGGTGCGTTGGTCGGATTAGCACTCGCAAAGTATGGCAGCATTGAAGGTGTGGCATATCCGGCAGTGTTAGTAGGCGTCATCCTGATGGGCGTTATCGGTCTTGTGGCTGGCATACTATCGAACCATGAGAAGGTAATAGCGATGAAAATACCGAAGTTAGAACGTGCGATGATGGAATTAGGTATGGCTGGGACACTCATTATCTTGCTTGAATGTTCTATCGTGACTGGCTCGCTGAACTTCAATGCCGTGGTAAACCAGGTATTAAATACCGGCCTAATTGCGTTGATGTTCATCTTCACGTGTTTCGGGCTGCTCCATCCGTATAACGCATGTCTCGGACCTGATGAGAACAGAGAACGAACGAGGATGTGTTCAGTAGAGATTGTAGGGTTGTTATGTGCCTTACTGGGTTTTGTGATGATTATACTCAGTAGCTTTTCTTGGGAACTTGGGAGCATTGCGTCAGTAACGATCTCATCTCCCTGGAAACTCTGGAACGGTGTGTCACTATTGATCTTTGGATTGGCAGTATGGGCATATTTCTTCAGGATGTTCATCAAAGCGTGCATGGATGAGGCGTACGAGACAGTCGGAACAGGGATGATCAAAACGATAGAGTAAGGAGGAAAAAAGGAAACATGATAGTAATAAATGAGAAATATGGAATAGTACTTGATCCAGATACGCTTACCGTAGGTACCAGTAGACCAGGATTCTATAAAGTCACTCTTGGACCGATAGAAGACCAGGTAACGGTTCTGGAGGCGGCAGTGAACGACTTGCTCAAAACTCTTGATCCCTACTCCACTTTCAACATGGCACAGCCAAACAGAGACGGAATGATGAGTAAAGCAGGGTTCATGACGTTCTTCATGATTGGGGTGACCACTGCTCTAATAATGGTTGCAGCGTGGTTCTTAGTATTAGGCGGAGGTGCATAATAATGGCAGACAAGAAAGAAGTTCCAGAGGGATGGCCGTTAGTCACCGGTGACTATGAGGTGGGCGACCCACAGAGTTGCGTGGCTATATCATCAAATGGGTCGTATTTCCATATGGAACATTTGAAAGGAGTAGCGATCCAGGGACCGGACAAGACAGAGAACATCGGGTTAGAGAAGATAATAACGAACGTCGTCTCAAATCCGAACATACGATTCCTCATAGCCGGAGGTGCAGAAGTACCGGGGCATATAAGTGGTGGAACATTGATTGCACTGGTGAAGGGTGGTGTTGATCCGTCGAGCCACAAGGTAGTAGGATCCACAGGTGCAATTCCATTCATCGAGAACTTACCGGATGAAGCGGTTGCCCGATTCAGAGACCAGGTCGAAGTAATAGACATGATCGGGGAAGAGGACTACGGCAAGATAAATGCAAAGGTCCAGGAGCTCATAGCGAGGGATCCTGGGGCATATCCGGAAGATCCGATGGTAGTGAAAATAGGAGACGAGGGCGAGGAAGCAGCCAAGATAGAAATGCCGTTAGCAATGCCGGCATCTCCACATATGGCTACAATAGACCGTGCGACAGAGCAGATAACATATAAGACACAGTTGATTGCACGAGACCAGAAATTAACTTCCGGGCTTTCGATGAACGGGTTAATTGGACTCTTAGTAGGGTTCTTAGCCACGCTCATCTTCCTTTTACCGTTAATAATGGGGGTGATCTAAATGGCAGCACCGAAAGTAGTACAACAAACACCGGAAACGGCTGTTTTAACCGCACGTATAGAAGACCTGAGACACTTTATAACTATAATCGGCCGAGATTCTCGGTTCGCAGCAGGGCTCTGGGCAGGATTGATAAAAGGACTGGCAATCGGGCTCTTCACGAGTTTCTTTTTAGTCGGGCTTAAACTTGTGTTGTAGGGACAGAAAAGGAGAAAAGAAGAATGGGAGAAGAGAAAAAGACAGAAGAGAAGCTTGAACAGGAGATAGAAGCCGAAGTCGAAGCCGATATTATGGCGAAACTGGAACATGAACTGGAAGAGGTTGCGGTTCCAGTATCAGTAACGCCACCCGAGCACACAAAACTGCTGGACCGAATAAATACGATGGACCAGACCGTGGAATTTGTCGCCGGGGAACTGTGGCAACGACAGGGAGAACGATTAGGCTTTACAATCGGGCTTTTATACGGTGTGATGATAGGAATAGTTACGTATGTACTATTCCTAATGGGATAATAATAGGAGGACAAGGACTATGTTTTTATTTGATAGAGAACAGGATATATATGAAATTGGTGGATTGAAGATAGGAGGACAGCCGGGCGAGTGCGCAACTGTTCTTTGTGGCACGATATTCTATGCAAAGCATTATCTGGTTGAGGATGAGGACAAAGGGATATTTGACAAGAAAGCCGCGGAAGAGGTCTTGAATAAGCAATCGGAATTCTCGGATTTAACCGGTAATCCGTGCATAATGCAGATATTTTCGGAGACACCCGAGGCGATGGAGAAAGAGATTGCGTTCTGTACAGACGTATGTGACGTTCCTTTCTTGATTGACTCTACGGTCGCAGAGACAAAAGTTGCAGGACTCAAGTATGTAGATGAAGTTGGGCTGACAGGGCGAGCGGTGTATAACTCAATAAACATCTCGTGTACAGATGAAGAGATCGAAGCGATCAAGAATTCCCCCATCGAAGCGTCAATTGTATTGGCGTTCAACCCAAAGGATTCGTCGGTTGCAGGGAAGATAGATCTGTTAGAGACCGGAGCAGGCACCATAGATAAAGGCTTGGTGGCTCTGTCGCGGGACCTGGGAATAACGAAACCATTGTGTGATAATGCCACGCTGCCCATAGGTGCCGGAGCGGGCTCAGCAGTCGCGGCTGGTTTTGCCGTCAAATCGAAATTCGGGATACCCGTAGGATTAGGTATCCACAATGCACCTTCCGCGTGGACCTGGCTGAAAAAATTCCGGAAGGAGCATGCGACGAAAGGACCGGGTGGCTGGGAAGGACTCGGCGCAGATGTGTTCAAGATATGTGACGTAGCATCAAACGTTATACCAGTCGTGGCGGGTCAGGATTTCGTGCTTTACGGGCCAATAGAGAATGCCTCGTTAGCGTTCCCACTGGTTGGTATGACGGATATGATTGTTTCAGAGGCGAACAAGGCAGAACACGACATTGATGCACTGGAACCACATCCACTAATGAAACTGGGTGCATAGGGGGGATCTTTTTTATCCCTTTTTTTTATTTTTTTTTTATATTCTGTAACATTTTTATACGTCAATTACGAAATTAGTATTGATCACGAGATATAAAATGCAATTGATGATTCCGCATCCCGGACATTTTCCCGCTCTGAAGGAGATAATAGAAGTAAAAGAAGCAGAAGGCTTGAACGAAGTGGGAGAAGTTTTTATGGGGGGGTCTCCGGAAGTGATGGGCAGCGGAAGAGGTGTGCTGCATGCGCCACTAATAGACGAAATAAAGGCACAGACAGAATATGCACATCAACACGGTATAAAAATGCACATCGTGATGAATTCCACATGTACCGGGGCACATCACCTGACATTTGAGGGTTATAAGATGTTCAAGTGGTATTTTAACGAACTGAACAAAGCAGATGTTGACGGTGTTATAGTGGCAGAGCCATACCTTGTGGAACTCCTACGCGAATTCCCGATGAAGACTATCGTATCTGTTTTATCTTATGTCGAATCGCCACAGCGAGCCAAATTCTTTGAAGAGCTCGGCGCGGATGTGCTAACCGTAGATACGAACATAAACCGGCATTTTGATGTTTTAAAAGCGATAGTAAAGGCGGTTAATTGCGAAGTTAAGTTAATCGTGAACGAGGGATGTCTGTACAGGTGTCCGTTCAGATACTCGCATTATAATCTCGCTTCGCATCTCAGCAGTTTAAATCAACCCCGTTTTCCGCTTTTCGCTCCTGACTTCTATTACGACAAGTGCATAAATATCCGCTTGAGAGATCCAACACAGATAACCAAGTCAGGTTGGATAAGGCCGGAAGACCTAAAAGAATACGAAGCAATCGGAATAAATACATTCAAGCTATCAGGGCGGACAAAAGCGGTGAACTGGATTATAGATTGCATGCGATCTTATTCTCACCGGTCGTTCAAAGGCAACCTGCTTGAACTTCTGGACTGCCCACAACTACTCAGGGATATGTTTTATATGGATAATGACAAGTTTGATGGCGCAATAGAGCACTGGAAGAAGTGTCGAAAGGTCTGTGGCGAATGTGGTTATTGTAATGAACTGACGAAGGAGGCCTTAACAATTATCAAATGAGATTAATAATACCGCATCCCGGGCATTTTCCTGCTTTGAAGGAGATACTGGCGTATAAAGAATCCGAGGGTTTAAAAGATGTAGCGGAGGTTTATATGGCCGGCTCGCCGGATGTTATGGGTAGCGGAAGAGCAACGCTACATGCCGCGCTTGTTGATGAGATAAAGGAACAAACAGCTTATGCACATCAGCACAACGTAAAGCTGAATATCGTAATGAACCCTTCATGCTTAGGTGGCTATCACCTGACCTTGCATGGTTTTAAGACGTTCGACTGGTATTTCAATGAGCTGAATAAAGCCGGCGTTGATGGCGTTACGGTGGCGGAGCCGTATTTTGTCGAGCTTTTAAGAGAACACTCGATGGAGACTGTCGTATCATGCGTGGCACATGTGGATTCGCCACAGCGTGCTGAATTCTTTGAAGCGCTTGGGGCTGATGCAATCGCCGTGGACACGAACATAAACCGTGACTTCGGGATTTTAAAAGCGATAAAGAAAGCGGTCCATTGCGACATTCGGGTACTCGTGAACGAAGGCTGTCTGTATAAGTGCCCTTTCAGGCATGCGCATTTCAACCTCTTCTCGCATATAACATCGTCTCGTGCTGCTTCTTCCCAGAATGCTCAGGTGCAACCCCCAAATACCTTTGGTGATTACTATTTTGATAAGTGCATATCCATCCGTGTTCGAGACCCCGCGCAAATTATCCGGTCGCCGTGGATAAGGCCGGAAGACTTGAAGGCTTATGAGGCAATAGGCATTGATGAATTCAAGATCTCGGGCAGAGCGAATGCGGTTAGATGGATTTTAAATTGCATGGAAGTATATCATCGTAGGGAACTCAAAGGCAACCTGCTTGAAGTACTTGATTGCCCTTCAGAACTTAGATATACCTTTTATCTGGATAATGGGCTCCTGGATGGGTGCATTGATCAATGGAAGAACTGCAAAAAGATATGTGATGACTGCCGGTATTGTGATGAACTAACAAGTAAGGTATTGAAGGTGATAAAAAAGTGAAAGAAGAACTAGGTGCTAGTAGGAGAAAACTTGAGGGCGAACTGCGGAATTTAGTAGGGAACATATTCGTGCCGGAGGTGAAGGTATTCGGGATGGCATGTGGCTGTGTTGGCTATGCCGCTGATCTGAGAGGACTGCAAAGCGATGATGTTGATGTGTTTAAAGCGAAGATAAATGCGATACTGAGCGAATTAAGTAAATCCGTGGGTGTGGAGCCGGAATTCATCTATGCACGGAAGTTACCGGGGTCAGAAGAAGTCGTTACACTTACCGCGAGGGAGCTGTGCGAACGTTGCAAGCGCGAGTTCGCAGGCTCGAAAGCTTCTCCGCGACCCGATATAGTGGTGCTAAAGAAGAGGCGGTGAAGAATATAGCAAAGTTTATAAGTGAAGAATAAACGTTTAAACATAAACATGGGGGCAACATTTCTGTGCAACACGAGGACAGGGATTATGTTGTTTCTTGATTATAAAAATCGAATCCGAAAATGAGGGGGTAAATAGAGATGGGCGAAGAGAAAGAGACGTTTATAGAAGTCCGGAATGTGAACAAGAAGTTCGAAGACAAAACCGTGTTGAAGAACGTGAATCTGAATATAAAAGAGATGGAGCCGTTAGGGCTGCTCGGAAAGAGTGGCGCTGGGAAATCGGTATTACTGCGTATGCTTCGCGGTACTGACGAATACGCACCGGATAGCGGTGACATAATATTCAGATTGGCGTATTGCCCCGGCTGTACCTGGATAGAGGGCCCGAGCAGGGTAGGGGATAAATGTCCTAAATGTGCTACGGAATTCGAGTTTAAGGAAGTAAATTTCTGGCAGGATAAGGAGATGAGGCGAACGCTAAAGAGTGCGATTGCTATCATGCTACAACGCAGTTTCGCATTGTATAGTGACGAAAGCGTCATCTGGAATATATTAGAGGCACTGGAACGGACAAGGTATCCAAAGAGTAAGAGGCTGAAGAAGGTATATGAAATACTAGAATCCGTAAAGATGTTGCATCGTGTAAACATGCCGGATACGAGAGACCTCAGTGGTGGTGAGAAGCAGAGAATGGTGCTTGCAAGACAGTTAGCGCTGGCACCTATTTTACTTTTGGCTGATGAGCCCACGGGTACGTTAGACCACGAGACGGCAAAGGTGGTGCACCGCGCACTGATAGAGACAACAAGAGGTGGGACGACTTTTCTCGTCACTTCTCATTGGCCTTATGTAATTCGCGAGTTGACAGAGGAAACGGTATGGTTTGATAAGGGCGAGATAGTAGAATATGGCAATACGGATGATGTGGTGACCGCATTTGAGAAGGAAGTAGGAGAAATACAGCGCGAGGAGTTTAAAAAATTCGGCGATCCTATAATCCGAATGGAACATCTGAAGAAGTATTACTTCTCGGCATCGCGAGGCGTGGTAAAGGCGGTGGATGATGTTACGCTTGAAGTAAATGAGAATGAGATATTCGGTGTTGTAGGGCATAGTGGTGCGGGGAAGACGAGTTTAATGCGGATTGTATGCCATTTGGATTCAGGAACAGGTGGTAACGCCTGGGTGCGAGTCGGAGAGAGTTGGTATGAAGCTTCAAAGAAGGATGCGGGGACATTCATAGAAAACGGGGTAATTGTGGGCGGTATGACCGAGTGGAGATCGCATTTTGTTGGTGTTTTACATCAGGAATATTCGTTATTCCCGAAACTTACTATCTGGGCGAACCTTACGACCGGCATAGGTTTGAGCATGCCCGATGATCTGGCAAAGATGAAGGTGAAGTTCGTGCTTGAAGGTGTGGGCTTCAGCGATGAAGAAATAGCAGAGGTTCTACCAAAGACGCATGATGAACTGAGCGTAGGTGAGAAACAGCGGGTATTGATTGCGCAATTACTGATGAAAGAGCCTAATATTGCAGTGCTTGATGAGCCCACGGGTACAATGGACCCGGTAACAAAGAGATACGTGGGAGAGACGATAATAAAAGCACGTGAGAATTTGGGCATAACATTCGTGATTGTTACGCATGACCTCGACTTTGCAGAGAAGGTATGTGATCGAGTAGCGAAGATGGAGCAGGGTAAAGTAGTGGAGATAGAAGATTTTAGGGATCTCTAAAAGTAGTTTATCAATATTATAATGGGTGAGAGTAAAAATGGTTAAAAAAGAGCCATTCGTAAGAATACGAGATATATGTAAAGAATTCGACGGCAAAGAAGTCCTGAAGAACGTGAGCGTGGATATATATGAAGGGGAGCCTATAGGGCTGCTCGGGAGAAGCGGTGCTGGTAAATCTGTTTTGCTTCACATGCTAAGAGGGACCGAGGAATACAAACCTACTTCTGGTGAAATTATCTTCAGAGTGGCAATGTGCCCTTCCTGCGAGTGGGTGGGCGTACCGAGTAAAGCAGGAGAGGTGTGTATCAAGTGCGGAACAACATTGGACTTGAAGGAGCTAAATTACTGGGCAGACAATGAAACAAGGCGTATAGTGAGGCGAAGTGTAGCCATCATGTTGCAGCGTACTTTTGGGCTATACGGTGACGATTCAGTCATGTATAACGTAATACAGGCTTTGGAGAATAGGAAATATCCCGCGGATAAAAGATTCAGACGTGCTTATGACTTGCTGAAAGCAGTGAAAATGGTTCATCGGGTCACCTTTCCCGCGAGCGATCTTAGTGGTGGCGAGAAACAACGGGTAGTACTCGCGCGACAACTTGCTTTAGATCCTATGCTACTGTTAGCAGATGAGCCCACGGGCACGTTAGACTTTGAGACGGCAAAGCTCGTGCACAAAGCGCTTATTGATAGTACAAAAGAAGGAATGACTATGGTTGTTACTTCTCACTGGCCTTACGTGATTGATGCACTAACAAAAAAGACGTTATGGCTTGAACACGGTGAAATAGTGAAATACGGTAATTCAAAAGAGGTCCTAGCAGAATTTGAGAAGCAGGTCGGGCAAAAAGAGCGCGAAGAGTATAAGAAAATCGGGGAACCGAAGATAAAAATAGAGCATTGCAAGAAATATTATTATTCGGTATGGCGTGGGATGGTAAAGGCGGTGGATGATGTTACGCTAACAATAAATGAGAATGAGATATTTGGGCTATTAGGCAAAAGCGGTTCGGGCAAAACGAGCCTGGCCAGGATTATATCGCATATAGATCCGGTAACTGGTGGCACTGTCATGATAAGGTCCGGCGAGAAGTGGATAGATGTAGGGCGGGTAGCGGAGACCGGAGTGTGGATCTCATGGAGTGCGACTACACCTGGAAGCGGGGAGCAAACGGCAACACACGTGTCTATGTTACACCAGGAATATTCTCTCTATCCCGATAGGTCGGTATTAGAGAACCTCACAAGTTGTATAGGCGTGCAGGCGCCCGAAGAACTTGCGAGAATGAAGGTGAAGTTCATATTAGAAGGGATTGGATTTAGCGATGAAGAATCCGAGGAGATACTATCCAAAGACCATACACAACTAAGCGTTGGAGAACGGCAAAGGATAGTACTCGCACAAATACTGATGAAGGAACCGGCAATCGCTATACTTGATGAGCCAACGGGGACAATGGACCCGGTAACAAAGAACTTTGTTGCGGATTCCATACGGGCGGCAAGGGCGAATTTGGGCATTACATTCTTGATCGTCTCCCACGACATGGACTTTGTTAATCTGGTCTGTGATAGAATAGCGCACATGGAGAATGGCAAAATAACGAAGATAGAGGATTTGAAAGCGGCTTAAAATGGTAAGGTGTAAATTAGTTTATTATGTCAGTTGGTAGAGATACACAGTTGGTAGCATGTAGAAAAGGGCAAGCACTTGGGCTAGGTGGTGGCATCGCGCAACGAGGGACGTTTGCGAAAGCCTGGCATAACGATGTAATCGCGGTTGCCATGACTCCTGGACCCCGGCATGTGCCAAAGCCGGTATGTGAGATAACCATAGAGTTAAGGGAAAAGGGTGTGAATACGGGTGTATTAATTTTAAATGCCGGTGGTGGCACACCGAGAGATGCACCATCAAGTGGTGGGCATGCTGCAACCTTTGGATTAGAGCATAGGGAAATAGATCTAATCGGACGACATAAACTTCTCTTAGAACATCACGGTAATGTAAAAGCACATTTCATCTATAAATTACGATTTGTGTTGAAACGGGTAAAGATACCGGCAATTGTTCTTTGCCAAAGTCCTGTATCATTTGAGGATTTCGAGGCAGTCGGGGTGAGCACGAGGAATAAAGAAGGCGCGACCCCTGGAAAAGTTGTTGGTATCGTATCCGAGATTGTGAGAAGTGAAAGTGTTTCACAGGAGAAATTAAACGAAATCGTGAGTAAAGTGAAGTCGTGCCTACGGGAAATTGAGCAGGGCAAGTTTACGTAAAGTGAGTGAAATTGCTTTATTACCGGACTTTCAGCGTTGTATAGGCTACGACCCGAAAAGTGCATCTGCAAAACCCAACTTTTCAATAATCTCCTTTTGCTCTTTAGTGAGCACAGAAATTTTATCTTGCTTTTCTCCGCCAAAATCAAGACAGTTTTTGAAGCAATCGAATATCTTTTCAATCACATCGTTACCAAAATACGCGGAGGTGAGGTCATAGATCAGTGTAGACGTTTCTGTCTCAAGATGCTTTATTTTGTTGAACAGTTCAATGCACACGTCAACGATACCCTCAGAGCCTTTTTTACCGCATGTCTTCATTACCGCACCAAGATTACTGGCGTTTAATTTCTTGGAGGTGATGCAGGTGAGTTCTTCCAATTCTGTGTCCTGATACCATTTGGGAAACTTGTTGAGCGTTTCTCTGTCAATTATATGGTTGATTGCAAGCGCGGCAAAAACTTCGCCCACGCGGGCAGTTCTCACCTTGGAATAAATCCGTTTAATAACTCGATAAGTCCGTATTGCTTGAACAAATCGTAAAGGACTGCTATGTCACCGTATTTCACCGATTTTGTAACCTCAAACTCTTTGAATCGTTTTTTTTTTTGGTGGAATTATCTGCTTTTCGTTGTTTATTGTCATTTCTATATATACCTAAATAGCGGGTATTGCGATGTTTTACTTTGCCTGAACTATCCCTGTAGTTCTCCCGCTCATACACATGCACGCGCTCCCCGCGCTTTATTCTTGTTTTCGCCGCGCAGCCTATACGTAATTAGGCTGAGTTACGGATCAAACGAAAATTACTTATCTATAGCTATCAATCTTTTAGGATAGGAGAACCGATAATGATTCGCGTTGGCGTTCATGTCTCAATCGCAGGGTCAATAGATAAGGCCGTGGACCGAGCAATAGAGAAAGACTGTGATACGTTCCAGATATTTTCGACAAACCCTAGGGGCTGGAAAATCCGGGAACTCAAAGAGATTGAGATAGAACGATTCATTGAGAAGGTCAAGCATTCCGGGATAATCCCTCCTGTGGATCACATGCCATACCTCCCAAACCTCGCCGCACCGAGCAATGAGGTCTATGACAAGTCAGTAGCAGCACTTATCACGGAATTGAGACGGTGCGAGACTCTACAAATCCCGTACATCGTAACACACCTTGGTAGTCATCGAGGTTCGGGCAAACCCGCGGGTTTTTTGAGGATTGCGGACGCGCTAAACACGGCATTTCGTGAAGTTGATAACGAAGTGATGCTGCTGCTTGAGAATACCGCCGGTACAAAGAACAGTATGGGCACCACTTTTGAGGATATACGCCATATCATAGACGATATTGAGCATCAGGATAGAATAGGGGTCTGTTTCGATACATGCCACGCATTTGTTGCGGGATACGAATTACGGACTGTTGAGGCTTTGAATGCAACGCTACTACTTTTTGATAAGGTTATAGGCCTTAACCGTCTGAAGCTAATCCATCTGAATGACGCAAAAGCGGGTTTGAACTCGCGGTTGGACCGGCATGAGCATATCGGACTTGGATACATAGGCGAAGATGGTTTTCGGGTTATACTTAAAGACGACCGCATAAGGGCGTTGCCGATGATACTTGAAACTCCTGTTGATACTCGGAGAGGTGACAAAGAGAATATCCAGAAGGCGAGAGAACTTGCCAAGTGAGGTAATCCTTGATGCGGCGTCAAAGTTTATAAAGGAAAAACAGCTATATAGCACAATATACAAAAAGATTTTAGGGTGTTAAAAAATGGCAAAAACAATAGGTATAGATGTAGGAACGAGCAATTCCGCAGCAGCCGCATTGATAGGCGGAAAAGCGACGATTATACCAAGTGCAGAGGGGACTAGTCTCGGTGGCAAAGCGTTTCCGTCATATGTCGCATTCACGAAAGACGGGCAAATGCTGGTTGGTGAACCCGCGAAACGACAGGCGGTATCCAATCCCGAAGGTACTGTGATTGCGATCAAACGCAAGATGGGCTCGGACTATAAGGTGAAGGTTCAGGGCAAGGAATACACACCGCAGCAAATAACCGCATTCATTCTACAAAAGATAAAACGCGATGCTGAATCGTTCTTAGGCGATAAGGTGGACAAGGCGGTCTTAACGGTGCCGGCATACTTCAACGACAACCAGAGGACGGCGACTAAAGATGCAGGTGCGATTGCCGGTCTGGAAGTCGTTCGAATAATAAACGAACCAACAGCCGCGGCTCTGGCATATGGCGTTGATAAAACAGAGACGGAGCAGAAGATACTGGTATTCGATTTCGGTGGTGGTACGCTGGACGTAACGTTAATGGAGTTCAGTGAAGGCGTATTTGAGGTTATGTCCACGAGTGGCGATACCGAACTGGGCGGCACGGACATGGATAACGCGCTTGTGGATCACGTGGCGGAAGAGTTCAAGACGGAATCGGGAATAGACGTACGGAACGACAAGATGGCGTTGCAAAGATTGCGGGAGGCGTGCGAAAAGGCGAAGATAGAGCTATCGAATGTACTTGAGACAGATATAAACCTGCCGTTTATCACCGCAGACGCTTCGGGTCCTAAGCATCTCGTGACGAAACTAACGCGTGCGAAATTAGAGGAACTCGTGCGGCCCATAGTAGATAAATGCAAAATCTCGGTAGATCAAGCTTTAAAAGATGCCAAAATCACACCGCCGGACATCTCCAAGATCATATTCGTGGGTGGACCGACAAGGATGCCGATAGTGCAGAATTTCATCTCGGATTACGTGGGTGTAAAAGGCGAGCGAGGCGTTGACCCGATGGAATGCGTGGCTATGGGCGCTGCGATACAAGCAGGCGTGCTAACGGGCGAAGTGAAAGATGTGCTGCTGCTGGACGTTACGCCTTTATCGCTTGGTATTGAGACCCTGGGAGGAGTATGCACGAATTTAATCGAGCGGAACACTACAATTCCCACAAAGAAAAGTGAAATTTTTTCGACTGCTGCCGATAATCAAACTAGTGTCGAGATAAATGTCCTGCAAGGTGAACGAGAATTTGCACGTGATAATACGTCTCTTGGACGGTTCCATTTGATGGATATTCTGCCCGCGCCAAGGGGTGTGCCACAAATTGAGGTTACCTTCGACATAGATTCTAACGGTATATTGAGTGTAACAGCCAAGGATAGGGGCACGGGCAAGCAGCAGGTAATTACGATTACGGCTTCAACCAAATTATCGCAAAGTGATATAGATCGAATGGTGGATGATGCGAAACAGTTTGAAGAGGAAGATAAAAGACGCCGTGACGCTATAGAAACGAAGAATCAAGCGGAGAGTCTTATATATACAACCGAAAAGGCACTCACGGATTTGGGCGATAAAGTCACGAGTGACGAGCGAACGCGGATTAATGCTATTACGGAACGACTGAAGGAGACGCTGAAGAGCGAAGAGGTCCAGAAGATACGGGCTGATATGGAGGAGCTGACTCGAGCATTCCACGAGATTTCCACGCGGACGTATCAGCAAGCGGGAGCGCAGCATCAGCAGCAAGAAGCACCAAAAGGAGAAGGGCCGAGTACCGCGGATGCGGAATATAAAGTGGTGGATGAGGAGGAATAAGCAGAAATCGGGATTGCACTAAATGCCTAAATCCTAACGCTATTGGGATTTGGGTTTTTTATATTTATAAGCGAAACCGATGCTTATTAGTGCATCTGAGACTGGTGCAGAGGTATTATGCCAAAGAAAGATTATTACGCGATACTTGGCGTTAGCAAAGACGCCAAAGAGAAAGATATAAAACGAGCCTATCGGAAGCTGGCGAAGCAATATCATCCGGATACGTACAAAGGCGACAAAAAAAAAGCGGAAGAGAAGTTCAAAGAGATTTCAGAGGCTTACGAGGTGCTAGTGGACAAGGAAAAACGAGCTAAGTATGACCAAATCGGGTCACGAGTTGCGGATGAAGCGTTTGGACCAGAAGGGTTCGATTGGAGCCATTTCACACATTCTCAGGATGTTGAGGACATCTTTGGCAGTGCGATATTCAATTCGTACTTCAGATCGGCGTCCAGCCCCGGATTTACTGGTAGCGGTGGCATATTTGACACACTATTTGATAGCGGAGAGAGGATACAAAAACCGGTTCACGGTGCTGATGTGCGGTTGGGTTTGAACATAACGCTCGAAGATGCTGCTATGGGCACGGAGAAGACAATAGAAGTGCCGATGTCGCGAAGATGCAAGGCGTGTGGCGGTTCGGGAACTCGTTCCGGGAAATCCAGTACATGTCCATATTGCAACGGCGCCGGTCAGATACGAAACGTGCAACGTAGAGGTGGTAGCCATGTGATAACCGCTACGGTATGCCCGCAGTGTAAAGGCACCGGCAAATCTAATTTTGACTTATGCAGCGCATGTGGCGGTAAAGGCACAGTATCAAAGCGTACAAAGATCGTGCTTAAGATTAAGAAGGGTGTGGGTTCGGGCTATGAGATAAAGGTACCGAATGCAGGTAGACCTCCTGAGTCGCAGATTGGTGGTAAACCCGGTAATCTGTATGTGGTATTAAACGTGCTACCACATCCGGTCTTTGAACGGCGTGGCAATGACCTATCTTTGAAAGTACCGATTGATTTCGCACAGGCGGCATTAGGCGGTGAAATCATGGTCTGGACTATCGAGGGTAAGCAGGTGAAGCTAACAATACCGGCTGAAACACAGACCGATGCCAAGCTTCGTTTGCGTGGGCTGGGAATGCCGCAACTTGGGGGTAAAGGTCGTGGCGATTTGTATGTGCGTGTAATTGTGGAAACGCCAAGGAATCTTTCGGCGCCGCAGAAGGAACTGTTACGACAGGCGTTGGTTGGCACATAAATGCGATTGTGGCATACATTTTTGCACGGGAAAATGTTTACAAAGGTGTAAACATAAAAACACAAATAAATTTTATAGTATCCCTGGTCTTAATAGAAATATTCACGATACGTGAGAAGGTTCAAATGCTAGGACGCCAAAAATCCAGGAAGAAACATATAGACCAATACGACCACAAAGGAAAAGAGCGCACCAACAACGAGAGCTTCTGGCTCATTGGTCAGCCGGATGTGAGTGTGGAAAAGATAAAGGAATGGAAAGGTAAGGGTAAGTATCGGGTGGAGGTTCTTGGGTTTGATTATTACAGCACAAAAACCGGTACGATTGAATCAGGCGGCACGGAAAAGATCGCTATGTGGATGCTTGACACTGATTATGACGAGAGAAGTCTCTATCCAAGACAGGTATTCTTCCCGATGGCAGGTGCAAAAGACGGCTGGGCGCGGTTGGCAAAGAACCTGAGGGCAGAGGTAGATGAGGAACTAATCGAAGTATACCGCGGTACTGTTTCCTTGCCCTTTGAAGTAGGCGGTATCTGGCAGATTGCTGTGAAGATTGTGGATGACCGCGGAATTGAAAGTTTAAAGATCGTGGAGGTGGAAGAATGAGTTCTAATGATAATGATATTATAATTTTGGATAGTATACTTAAACAAAAAAAGACACAGACCGCGGACACTCTGTCAGATAGTGATTATTTTGAAGTATTCACTTTTGAACAACTTTTAAAAAATTATGAGCTCTCGTATGATGAGTTGTTTTCTGGCAAAGTCGGAGGTAGTGGTGATGGTGGAATCGACGGATTTTTTACTTTTATTAACAATGAACTTTTCAACGAAGATACAGTCATAGAGGCAATTAAGAAGAATCCGGTATTAGAGATTTTCTTAATTCAAGCTAAACGTTCGCCTACCTTTTCGGAGAGTGTAGTTGACCGTGTTAATGCTACAGTGGCAGACATCTTCAATCTAAAAAATGATCTGCCTGACTTTCGGACGGTCTATAATACAGATATTATTAATAAGGCAGATGCTTTTCGCACTGCATATCTCGGTTTGGCAGCGCGCCATCCAGAACTAAAAATCTACTATGTTTATGTTAGTAAAGGAGATACTTCAACTATCCATCCCAATGTTCGCAACAGGGCAAAAACTCTAAAAGAAACGATTGAACGCTATTTCCACGGATCCATGGTTGAGGTTAAATTTGTTGGAGCACGTGAATTGCTTGATGCTTCACGCCTTGAAAAAAGTTACACCTTACAACTTCGGTTTCTTGAAAACTATATTTCAAGAGGCGATAATAACTACGTTGTATTATCCAGCCTCGAAGATTACTTCAAATTCGTTAGTGATGAAAGTGGTGACTTGCGCCGATATATATTTGAGTCAAATGTTCGCGATTATCAGGGCGACATTGAAGTCAATAAAGATGTTCGGCAAACGCTTAGATCAGACGACGAATTGGATTTCTGGTGGCTTAATAACGGCATAACCATTTTAGCTTCAAAAGCAAGTATTGCGGGTAAAACAATTACTCTAGACGATGTACAAGTCGTCAATGGATTACAAACAACAACCATTATCTATAACTATTTTAAAGAAAAAAATGTAGAGGAAAATGATGAAAGGTCAATTTTAATAAGAATTATTGTTACAGATGATGCTGAAACCCGAGATCGTATTATTAAGGCAACAAATTTCCAAACTGCAATTCCAATTGCATCCTTAAAGGCAACCGACCGAATTCAACGTAATATTGAAGATTACTTTCTACAACATGACTGGTTCTACGATCGCAGAAAGAATTTTTATAAAAACATAGGGAAACCCGTTGATAGAATTATAGGTATCCCCTATTTAGCACAAACTGTTATGGCGATAATTTTACGTGAACCTGACAATGCACGAGCTAGGCCATCTTCTTTAATAAAAAGAGATTCAGACTATGACCGTGTTTTCAGTGAATCTACAAATCCTGCCATTTATTTGTTTTGTGCAAAAACAATGAAAAGAATTGACAATTTTTTACGCAATGAATCAACGGAGTATATAGCGCAAGAAATAAAAGATCTTAAATTTCATCTTGCAATGCTTTCAACAATTAAATTGCTTGGCAAAAAGGAATATGAGGCTACAGATGTAACTTCATTATCGGAGGATGATTTTTCAAAGGATATATTAACTGAATCATGGCACGAAACCTTTGAACTGGCTATTGAATTTGCAGATAAAACAGAATGGACATTTGGAAGAATTGCCAAGACAAGAGATTTTGTTAACTATATGATAAAAAATATAGATTTATCGTCAAGTGAGGGGGTACGATGACAACTAATAATGAACCAACCGATTGTCAATTCCTCTCACAAAGAGCTAGCACATTGCTGGAGATACGACTGCAGCATTGAAAGTTTTAAAAATATAGAGGTAGAACATTGACCAAAGCGCAGATCACCCCACCAAAAAAAGAGATTGCTGAATTCTGTAAGAAATGGAATATCCACGAATTCTCGTTCTTCGGCTCTGTGCTTCGTGACGACTTCCGATTCGATAGCGATATAGACGTGCTCGTCAGCTTTGAGGATGACGCAAAACATACGTTATTCGATCTCGTACAGATGCAGGACGAACTTAAGCAAATATGTGGACGTGAGGTAGACCTCTTGACACGACGGGCAGTGGAGCAGAGTCGGAACTACATCCGCCGTAGGGCAATTCTCTCGTCACTGGAGGCGGTCTATGTCTCGTGATGCTGCATATCTCCTCGATATCCTTCTCGCGGCTAAAGATGTCAGAGATTTTACGGCGGGGCTCGATAGTACTGCTTTTCTCGACGACCGGAAATGCCAGTACGCTGTAATTCGGTGTCTGGAATTAATAGGGGAGGCAGTTAAACGCCTATCTGATGAGTGTCAGAGAATGTATCCAGATATTCCCTGGTCCGCAATGGCTCGGATGCGTGATTTGCTCATCCATGCCTATGGCAGGGCAAATTTGAACGAGGTCTGGGACACTGTTCAGCATGACATACCTGGTTTAATCTCCAGACTTGAGCGGATCGTTCCACCAGAGGATGAAACATGAAATCCACAATTGACCAACTGATAATCAATTCGCCTTATGAAGAACCAAAGTATTACTGGAGTTATAACCGCGCGACACGCTCTTTCGCGCTCAAAACAGGCAGACGACCTGCGGGATATTTAGTGCCCTCCAAGAAAACGAAGGGATTTGACGAACACTGCGGTTTTGGTACGTGGCAAGGGGCAGTATCAAAAAACCCGGCTGATGTTGCAGGCATTATAGAAAAGGTGGCGGCGAAATAATCTTGTAGTTTTTGTAACCAGGAAAAGCGAGTATGAAGATATTGTTGGCAACAGGAAAGAAAGCAGAAGGGATGGTTAAGGCGGCACTAAGAACCGTGAATTTACCGTTCGACTGCGAAGTGCTTACACAGGACTTGAGTATTGCCGCGTTCTCCACGCCCAAATCGCTGAAAAAAGCATTGGAACAGCATTCTGAAATACCCGACCTTATTTTAGTATCCGGCCTTTGCAAAGCGGATTTTACGGGTTTAGAGAAAGAGGTAGCCACTTCAGTCCGGCTGGGTCCCAGAAACGCATACGACCTCGTAGAAACGTTAAAAGCCGCAGATAAACTGGAGTTCTCTGCGCATATACCTGCCGAGGAGTTCCTGGCAGAAAAGCGATTAGAGGATGCGTATACACAGTTGTTTGAATTAGAACGCCAAGTAAAAGAGACGTTCAGCATAAAGAGCAATAAAATCGGCGGTGGCGCACGAATGAAAGTGTGTGCCGAGCTCGTGGATGCAACTTTGATGAGCGAAACGGAACTACACAAAAAAATGGCGTACTTCATGAATTGCGGCGCGGATATTATAGACATTGGCGTTCATATCGGTGCGAAACCAGCCGAAGTTAAGAACGCTGTAAAAGCCGCTCTAAATTTCGCACCTGACATGCCCATTTCCGTGGATACGTTAGATGCGGAACTCATACTCGCGGGTATAGAATCCGGTGCCGATATGGTGCTCAGTGTGAATAAAGCAAATATCGCGGCTGTGGCGGATGCAATAGTGGGAAATGATATAGCAGCAGTTGTAATTCCCGATTCTGACACATCACACGAGAGTATGTTCGAGAACCTAAAACTGGCTGAGGTGCATGGCATAAGACGCATAATCGCGGACCCTGTATTGAATGCCATTGGTTACGGACTCGCAGAATCTATCTACAACTATTATCTATTCCGGTTACGAGACAAAAAAACACCTCTGTTTTTCGGTGTTGGTAACGTCACAGAACTTATAGATGCCGACTCGGTAGGTGTAAATGCAGTTTTAGCGGGTATCGCATCCGAATTGAACGCGGAGTTCCTTTTTACACCGGAATACAGCGCTAAAGCGAAAGGCAGTGTAAGAGAGTTGCGGGTTGCATCAGAGCTGATGATGCTCGCGAAGACACGCAAAAGTGCTCCAAAGGACGTTGGACTTGACCTGTTGATGTTTAAGGAAAAGAAAACGAAGCCGGTCATGAAGATTCCAGAAAAAGACTTTATTATTGCAAACGCGGACGCCAAGTGGCGCCTTGACCCTAAAGGTAGCTTTAGAATTGGTATTATAGAATTAGAAGACGAAAACACTAAAAAAATATGTGCTAAACATGCGCCCACCGGTAAACGAATAGTAGGGACGAATGCAAAAGAGGTGATGGACACAATCCTGCGACTGGGGCTGGTTTCCGTACTTGAACACGTTTCTTACCTAAGTAGGGAATTGGTAAAGGCAGAACTCGCCCTACGTTTAAACCGTAGTTATGAGCAAGACGAGGTACTATTTCAGCATACGCCCTATTTGTCACAGCGTTAAGGTCACAATACTAACGGGCCAGCATCCTCGAAACCCTCTCGCTTTCCCGTTCCCGCTTCCCGTTCCAGCTTTTCGGGCGTAAAAATCAGTTTAATCACGTTCTGTGCATGTGCTCTTGCACGACTGTCCGCAAGCCACGCAAGTTCCGTCTCTTTCTCAACCTCGTCTTCATGCACAAACACCTCAATTATGTGCCGGGAAGTGATAAGCTGTGCGGCGATAATTCCAAGCGAAGCTTCGTGTGCACATTGCTTATCTATCGGCTTAGGCCCGGGCATGCCCAACGCCATCACAATATCGCACCCTTCCGCCTCTATTAACTTCTTCGCAGCCACGGGCAAATCCTTTATACCCGGGACTGTGTACCGCAGTATCTTCACCGATGCGCTCTTCCTTAGTTCGTCTATTGCCGCGGTACCCATATCATACCTTGCAAATGTCGTGTCTGCAATACCCACTTTCTTCATCTCAAGCCCCTTTATGATAGAATAGGAGCGAAAAGTTTATAAAGGGTCAATGTATAAGTATTAGTATAGTAACAGAGGAGGTAATAATATGAATAAAGCAAAAAGGGTGGGGGTATTGGCTTTGGCTGGATTAGTTATCCTGAGTGTTTTGGCTAGTACGTCAATCGCATATGGGGCAAAGACCTATTACGTACGGGGCCCATCGGGAGAGCTTACTGAGAGAGTACCAGATATAAACATGACGTATACGCCAGCAATGCACCCGTGGGGGTTCCCTGAGGGGGCCAAGACGCCACAGGGTTGGGATCTTAATAGGGGATACGGTATAACGGACAATGTCCGGGATTATCTGAATCAATCCACGCAATCCCAATATAAGGGCTATTTCGTTTTTCCGCCTGGTAATGTAACAGGGCAGTTACCAGAAGAAAATACGTTTGGTTGGAACGATTATAGGGGAGGCGGTATGATGGACAATGTCCGGTGGTATATGAATAATCAGGCTAGCGGAAACAATTTGCTGGTTCTTGACGGATGGAAAATTTTTGGTGAAAACTAAGCGAGACACCGGCAAAGAGTGCGTAAGATAGCCTTGTAACTGTATTGTGTTTGTTTACCGTTGGATGCAGAAAACAAGGGAGGTAGGATGGATATTCATCTTGGCTCCGCGGTAAACAAGTACAATGTTTTTTTTTACCAACTCTATTTTTTAATAATAGTGTAGACTCTATTGCTATTAGCAAATGAAATATTCCAGTTGATAAGCCAGTTCTGGTAACCTCCGCACCTATATCATACATTGCAAATCTCGTATCGGTAATACCCATTTTCTTCATCTCAAACCCTTTTTATGATAGAATAGGAGCGGAAAGTTTATAAGGGGTTATGACTAATATATTAATGCAGAATAGAACAGAGGAGGAAATAACATGATTAAAGCAAAAAAGTTGGGGGTGTTGGCTCTGGCAGGATTAGTTATCCTGAGTGCTTTCGCTAGTGCCGCAGTTGCAAACGAGCAAAAGGGCTATTACGTACGGGGGCCCTCGGGAGTGCTTACTGAGAGGGTAGCAAATATAGATACGGATACGTCAGCAGGACAACCCTCGTGGAGGTTCCCGGCATTTGAGGCAGAGACGCCACAGGACGGGGTTAATAATAGATATAGTATGATGGACGGTGCCCGGTATCTGAATAAATCCACGTTTGGATGGCAATCCCGAAATCCGAGCTATCGCATTTTCCCGCCTGGTAACGGTACAATCGGGCAGGTACCAGAAAGACCTACAATACCGGGTTGGAGCTTTAATAACGAGAACGATGTGATTGGGAGTATCCCTAATACGTTTGGTTGGAGCTTTAATAACGAGAACGATGTGATTGGGAGTATCCCTAATACATTTGGTTGGAGCTTTAATAACGAGAACGATGTGATTGGGAGTATCCCTAATACGTTTGGTTGGAGCTTTAGTAACGGGAACAGTGTGATTGGGAGTATCCCTAATACGTTTGGTTGGAACAATAATAACTAAAACCATAGGCTAGGGGATCTCAGCGACAATTAGAGCTTTTCTAACCGTGAGTGAATGTATTGTATTTGTTTACCGTCAATGTTGCAGAAAGCAGTGAGGCAAGGTAGATAGATTAAATATTTATCTTGGCTCCGCGGTAAACAAGTACGATGATTTTTTTTACCTTGATTGTTTAGTTAGCAGATTAAGAATGGGGCGATTACTCGCCCCATTCTTAATCTGCTTCTTACCCGCTGCTGTACAAGTACCTTTATTATTAGCGTAGACCCTATTGCTATTAACAAATGAAGATTCCAGTTGATAAGCCTGTTTTGGTAACCTCCGCACTGCCTTATGTTAATGGTGAGTGCCACATAGGGCACCTCAGGACTTACGTCCCCGCCGACATCTACGTGCGGATGCTCCGGAAAATGGGCTACGATGTACGGTTTATTAGTGGTTCCGATACGCATGGGACGCCGATTGTGCTGAGTGCAGAAGCACAAGGCATCACACCTGAAAAGGTGGTCGAGAAGTATCACGAGCATTTCAAGCATGTATTCAAAACGCTGAAAGTGGATTTCGACTATTACGGGCAGACCGATTCAGAAAGTAACCATGTAAGAACGGAAGAAATAGTGAATAAGTTGATAGAGAAGGATTATGTCTATAAGAAAGTAGTAAAACAGGCGTATTGCAATACATGTGGGCGGTTCCTACCTGATCGGTACGTGGAGGGTAAATGCCTGCACTGCGGCGCTATTGCTCGAGGCGATGAGTGTGATCAGGGCTGTGGTAAGCATCTTGAACCAGGTGAGATAATAGAGCCGAAATGTAAGATTTGTGGGAACGATGCGGTCTTCAAGGAACAGGAGCAGTTCTTCTTTGCACTTTCTACATTTGCCGAGTTCTTGTCTTCATATCTGGATAAACTGGGTGGTACGCTGAATGCCCGGAACTATGCACGGGAATGGGTAAAGAAAGAACTATTGGATTGGTGCATAACAAGGAATTTAGAATGGGGCGTTAAATTCCCGGGTAGTGACGATCTGGTTGTTTACGTCTGGGTAGATGCCCCCATTGGGTATATATCGTTTACCGAAGAGTTACTAATGGGAAATGGGGGCTGGGAAAAATATTGGAAGGATGATGAAGCTGCTATTGTTCATTTCATTGGCACCGACATCATTTATCATCACTGCATATTCTGGCCGGCGATGCTTAAAGGGGCAGAGTATTCGCTGCCTGATGCGGTCGTTGCCTCGGGTATGGTAAAAATAAATGGTGAAAAATTCTCGAAGAGCAGGGGAAACGTGATATGGACAACAGAGTTTTTAGAACGTTTTCATCCTGATACGTTAAGGTATTATTTGGTAGCACAATCGAGTCACACGAAGGAGTTGGATTTCTCCTGGGACTCCTATTCTATGCGTGTGAACAATGAGTTGGTTGGCGTTCTCGGAAATCTCGTTCATCGTGTTCTTACATTTGCTCGTAAAAATTACGCCGTGGTACCCGAAGGCGACATAGAAAAAGAGGTATTTGCCGCGATAGAGGCGAGGCGCGCGGAAGTGATAAACGCGGTGGAAGAGTACGAATTCAAGAAGCTTGTTGATGCGGTGATGGCACTTGCGGACTTCGGGAACCGTTTTTTCCATCGTGAGGAGCCCTGGCATTTGATAAAACAAGGTGAAGAAGGTAGGGCTAGGGCAGGAATCGTAATCAAAAACGCATTACAGCTATTAAAAGCGGTGTGTATATTGCTAGAGCCGGTGATGCCGGAAAAGATGGATGAAATGTGGCATCAAATAGGTATGGAAAGTGATGTACATTCTGTAAAGCTAGATGAGTTAATGGTACCAATAGAGAGCGGGCAAGCGTTGGGAAAACCGAAGATGTTATTCAAGAGGGTAGAAACGTAATTTTAATCGTCCGTTGTAGTCTTCCGCCTAGCCTTCTCGCTTCACAGTTATTGGGATAACGCCTTTATCGAATTCCAGCATAGCTATCTCTATGGAGTCTATTTCATCCGTTTCTATGAGCACGGGTGCACCGGCGGCTATTTGCAGCGCCCTTGCGCCTATAATACGTGCGGTTTCATATTTCGTATATTTCTTTCTTTCTTTTTCCAAACAGACCAACCTTTAGCCCTTCTATAGTCAGATGGGGTTGCTGAGATTTGAACTCAGGTCGCGGCGTCCCGAACGCCGAAGGATAGTCCAAGCTACCCTACAACCCCCCCTCTCATTTCCATCAGCCATACGGCGCTAGCTCATCTATTAGCTCTACATGCGATAATAGCATCCGCCGACAGCAATATCTCTTTACTCCCAAATCATCCAGTACCTTACCAGGATCTTCCTGTTTTATCCGCTCTTTATAGTCTTCCCACACTTCTGATATTGGCTTTCCACATGTGAAGCACCTAACTGGAATCATAGTTCAACAATTACCTCGCATACTTCACCTATAAGACTTCTGTCTGTGTGCTCTTGCACCTTTCGCACCAAACTTCTTTGGCTCCTTCTGTCTTACATCGCTGACCAATAAGCTTCTATCGTATTCAAGATATATATCCTTTAGTCCTTCGTTCCCTGTCCAGTCCACTAGCCCACGAGCAATAGCAGTTCGGGCTGCCTCTGCCTGACCCATAAAACCACCACCCTTCACTTCTACATCCAGTTCGATACTGCCAACATCTCCAGCAACATCAGGATGCTCCGAAGCAATAAACAGCGGCTCAGAAATCTTTGTCCTCACCACTTCTGGTTCCAGTAGTTCCAAAGGCTTCTTGTTTATTCTCACAATGCCCTTACCTTCTTTTACTGTTACTCGTGCAATTGCCGTCTTCCGTTTCCCTACTTGGTTTATTATCTTCTTTACCTTTACTTTGGTGCCCATCCTAACTTCTCACTCACCTCTCCTAAAGTCACATATTTCGCAATTGATAACCTTTCTGCATCTGCATTTTCTACGCGCTTCCGCTCTTGCCCCGCATATTCCCGCGGTATGCCAAGATACACGCGCAATCTTGAAAAAGCATCTCTACCCCGCTCTCTCTTATACGGTAGCATCCCCCTTATAGTCCGCTTCAGTATTCTATCCGGCATCTTTGGGAAGTAGGGGCCTTGCTCTCTCGAGCCTTGATCCTTTCTTCTTTTGTAGTCCTTGAGTATCGCCACCTTGGATCCACTTATTAACACGCGCTCGGCATTAACGATAGTTATTCTCTTCCCGTGCTCTTTTAGCAACTCACTCGCTACTTCGCTCGCTAATCTTCCTAGGATAAGTCCTTCCCCATCTATTATCTCCATCTCTTCACTCATCACATTTTTGATAAAACTTTTAAAAAGCTTTATTTTTGATTTTTAATACTCAGATGATTATCTTCACACCCGACCCTTTTGGGTTATTTCTCGCTAATTCCTCGATACCCATGCACTTTCCTGCTCCCCCCTCGACCTCGCTAATCTTTTCCAGTGCCTTTTTGCTGAAGCTCAAAGCGGCAACCGTGACTGGCTTATCAATCACACCCGTGCTTAGTACCTTCCCTGGTACCACTATCTGATCATTCGCATTTGAATACCTATTTATCTTACTCAGGTTTACCTCGGCATAAGTCCCCCGGGGCTTCTCTAAACGCTTCGCAATGTCGCGCCAAATAGGAACCTCTTTCTCTCTCGCAATTTTTTTCAGTTCATCTACTAACCCATCAATCCTTGGGTCCGTCTTTTTCTTTCTTTGCATCTCTTCGCCTTTGAGTTTTTAGATCTTTGAATTATAAAAGGATTATACAAATGTATAGATGATTGTGTAAGATTAAAGACGGCAAATAAATAAATGCTATAAAGGATATTCACACTACAAATGATAGAGGATTATTCATGGATTCCGGCAGAGATAAAATGTTTTTTCAATGAAGATTACGGGAAAACGCTTTTGATAAAGGGGGCACCGGGATCAGGGAAAACAGTATTTGCGCTTACTTTGCTAAGCACGCTGAAGGGAAACGGCGCGTATCTCTCCACACGGGTTGATTCGGATACGCTATATATGCAACATCCCTGGATAAAGGAAAAGATAGCTCCTGATAACATCATAGATGCTACAAAGTCCGCAAGTGGGCCGACATCGGTAGCAAAAGAGGTCTCGATAAAAGCGCTTAAGTATTCTAATGTCCCTGAGTTCCTGAAAGCGGTTTATACAAGGACAGAAAAGATGGAACATCCTATCATTATCATTGATTCTTGGGAAGCAGTCGCTTTTTATACCGGGCATCACGAGCAAAGGGATAAAGAGGGCACAATCGAAAAAGTCAGTGATTTTTTATTTTTTCATCTATTGAACCCCACATTTTCATCGTGTTTGCAAATAGTAAACTACCATAAAGTAATCCCACATCGACTTCCTGTCAAAACCCACATTATTCTTACCCAAAACTGTACAAAAACATCAAAAACAGCCATTACACGAGTAAAAAGGTGATAGCTACCGCTAACCACCCCTCTTCATTCACACCAACTTGAATCGTAAACGCCTTATCACGAATCCAAAAACGGTATAAACACTAAAAACGCTTCCAGTAAGGATTTCTTGCCTTTACCCAGTAGCCCAGCCCTCTTCATTGCCGAAAGCTTTATCTGGTTGTCGAGCCCTCTATCGCTCCTGAGCTGCTTCTTTCTATGCGTCTTCAGGCTTGTTGAGTAGTAGTTCTCGACCCCATTGTTCGTAGCCGGCGCACCTTTCACGAAATAGAACGCTGTAAAATGCTCCCAGCCCTTCTCGATCTTTATCAGCCGCTTCTGAACGTGCTTATCAAAAGAATCTATTTCCGCCTTCAACTCGTCAAATACCCTCAAAGCCTCAATATAAGGTCGCTGTACTAAATTCCTCTTCTTTCTCCTGCGGTATCGCTTCTGCTCACGTACAAATG
>JAPVWK010000005.1 GCA_028572065.1 Candidatus Methanophagales archaeon | reverse complement strand
GTGCAAACAATAGTCAAAAGGTTTAAGCTTGCCGCTTTACCCACGATAAAATCAATATCCGCTATTTTCAGTCGGTGCTCCGAATGGTTTACAAGCGACCCCGTAGCTCCCGTCTCCTTTACAGATTCCAGCGTTACGGATCCCGTATGACTGCCCGGTGACACGGCATCCACGTGTTGTGCGAAGCAGGGTATATTTACTGAAGATACGATATTCGCAAGTTCTACTTGTTGAGGGCATATAGCAATACTTACCCCCTGCTTCTCGGCAACCTCTTCACAGATCTTCGCGAGTTCCAATCCCTTGTTACCTACAGATTCCACGTATACTTTCTCGTTCAACACTATAACCGGCGTTCCTAAATTCACTTCCGAGTTCATTTTTTTTTTGCACCCTCATATTACCATTTCGCATTGCCATATATAATCATATATAATAATTGTGGCTGTTTAGCTAACCACAAGATTCTACAGATTACCACATAACCTTTCTTTACCAAAGAAAGTTTGTTTTTTTTGATATTTTTTTCTAAACTTACCCCGCTGCTATACAAATATAAAAGTTTATATTAGCGGTGAGTTCGTAATATTACTTTATCAATTGAGACTACTGGCTATTGAGTGTGTTTATAATGGAGTTGTTAGAGAACGAAATCGAACTGGTGGAGAAACTATGCGAGCGACTACTGCTAGAAAAAGCTAAAAAGCCGAATACACGATTAAATATACTTGAAATCGGGTGCGGATCGGGCAAATTGGCAATCCACTTGAACGAGGTGACCGGAGGCAAAGTTACAGCAATTGACCCGGTGCATGAGCGTATAGTGACAGCGAAGCAGAAAGCACAAACAAGCGAAGTTGCGTTTGGAGTACAATCTGCGGAGAAGCTGGATTTTGCGGACGAAAGCTTCGATGTAGTAGTATCGCTAAAGGCGCTACACGAGATGACGAATCTTTGGGATACGTTGCAGGAATCGTTACGTGTGCTTAAAGCAGGCGGTATTTTTTTCGCTATTGACTGGATAGGCGGAGTCGCAAGGACAAGAAGTCATAGCCATGCGAAGAAGTATTTCGCGATGGAAAGCAAAGCACATGCGACTAAATATTTCACGATGAAACGTTTAGAAGACGAACTTTCAAAGGCAGGTTTCGCAAAGGTAAATGTAGAAGCAAATAAGGAATGCGAACTGATGTTAGCAGAGGGTGAAAAGACCTAGAACTCACTCATAACGGTTATCCGGCGTTACTTGTAGCACATCCTAGAACGCAAGCTCACACTTTTGTAGAATCAATCACAACTTGTATGACGAAGTATTAATTCAGTATGAGATAACGCCTCTTAAACGAGCATCTCAATTTTGGAATGGTGAGCGAAATAGAAACTCATAATATATAGGTTACACTAAAGGTGTACTTACCCTTAGTGGGTAAATAGTAAAAGGAGGAAAAAGAAGATATGGCAGATGAAGTAGATTTATTTGACGACAAAGGCAAGAAGTTAGCGTCTGGTGTACCAGTGCAGAACATCAGTCCGCTGAGGAATGCCGCGATAAAGAAAATAGTTAACCTGACCATAAGGACAGGTGCTGTTGACTTAGCAGGTCTGGAGAAGAAGTTCGCAACCGGCGCGATTGCAGGTAGAGGTATGGTAATCCGGGGCGTAGAGAAGAACTTCCCACTAGTAGACAAAGCGAAAGAAATAGCGAAATCAGTAGAGGACATGTTGCGCATTGAGAAAGGTGACGACACGAACGTAGATTTAATCGCAGGTGGAAAGCGAATGATGGTGCAGCCACCAACCGCGAGAATACTATCCGATTATTCGGTTGGTCTGACCGCGTCAATGGGTGCGCTAACGCATGCGATTATTGATGTCTGCAACGTGAGTATGTGGGATGCACCGTATGTGCATGCTGGTGTGTGGGGTATGTACCCGCAAAATCCTGATCCAGGTGATGGGGCTGTAAAGATGCTCGTGGATATACCGATGAAGAACGAGGGACCGGGTTTCACGCTGAGGAACATACCTGTGAACCACTTAGCAGCGACAGTGAGGAAGAGAGCGATGCAAGGTGCGGCACTGACCATGATTCTGGAAGAGGCAGCGCAGTTCGAGATGGGTAACTGTATGGGACCGCATGAGCGTGGTCACCTTCTGGACCTTGCGTATGAAGGCCTGAATGCGAACAACCTGTTGTATAGCCTGATAAAAGAGAACGGGCAGGACGGGACACTTGGCGATGTGGTGTACGCCGGTGTGGAGAAAGCGAAAGCAGACGGTGTGATAAAGTCACTGAAGAAGATGCCATCCGGATTCACAGTGTATGACGCGGATGACATGCAGTTGTGGAACGCATACGCATGCGCGACTATGCTTGCGGGTGTATGTGTGAACTGCGCATCAATGCGTGCAGGTCAGCCAGTACCGGGTAACATTATGCAAGCTTGCTGTCTGATGGAGAAAGAGACAGGACTGCCTGGACCGGACTTTGGAATGGCTCAGGGTGCGTCTGTATCAAGTTCGTTCTTCTCGCACTCCATATATGGTGGCGGTGGACCGGGTGTGTTCTATGGAAACCACATCGTTACGAGGCATGCGAAGGGTCAGTTTATACCATGTTTCTGTGCAGCGATGTGCATAGATGCGGACACGATGTATTTCTCACCAGCGAGGACATCAGCATTGTATGGAGAAGTATTGGGTGCAATACCAGAATTTGCAGAGCCAATGAAGGCAGTTGCAGAGGCTGCCAAGTAATAGGAGAAAAAGAAAAATGCCACAATTTACAGCGGGAAATAGCCATGTAGCACAAAACAGAAGAAACTACATGGACCCAAAATACAAATTAGAGAAACTGAGAGACATACCAGAAGAAGACATTGTGAGATTGCTTGCACACCGTGCACCTGGAGAGGAGTACAAGAGCATCCATCCACCATTGGAGGAGATGGAAGAGCCGGACTGCGCGGTTCGTCAGATAGTAAAGCCAACAGAAGGCGCAGCAGCCGGTGACAGGATACGATATACGCAGTACACCGACTCGATGTTCTTCGCACCGATAACACCATATCAGCGTGCATGGGAAGCATTGAACCGATATAAGGGTGTGGACCCAGGAGTGCTGTCAGGCCGAGTTATTATAGAAGCACGAGAGCGAGACGTAGAGAAGATAGCAAAGATGGAGGTTGATTCCGAGCTATTTGATACAGCAAGAACCGGTCTGAGAGGAAGGACAGTGCACGGGCACGCAGTCCGACTGGACAAGGACGGGATGATGTTTGATGCACTACGAAGATGGTCAAGAGGTGCAGATGGAACGGTAACCTACGTGAAGGATATGATCGGCGGTGCAATGGACAAAGAAGTAGTGTTAGGAAAGCCATTGTCTGATGCCGAGCTGCTGAAGAAGACGACTATGTACAGGAATGCACAAGGCGGAGTCTGGCAAGAAGCGGATGACCCCGAGTCAATGGACGTGACTGCTCAGATACACTGGAAGAGAACAGTAGGTGGATTCCAACCATGGGCAAAGATGTCGGACATAAAAGGCGGAAAGAAGGACGTAGGCGTGAAGAACTTGAAATTATATACACCAAGAGGGGGAGTAGAATAAAATGCCATATAATGATATACAGCACAGTTTCCTGAAAGCGATGTCAGATAAGTTCGCGGAGAAGCCCGAGGGCACAACGACCGAGTTCTATACGTACGGTGGTATAGCGCAGAAAGGAGGAATGCGAAAGAGGGAGTTCATAGCGGAAGCGCAGAAGATAGTAGATAGCCGAGTCAACTCAACGCCAGCATACAATCCGGATGCGGGTATGCCACAAGGGCAGAGATACCTGATGCCATACATGATGAACCACACGGACATCATGGTAAACGCAGATGACCTGCACTGGATCAACAATGCCGCGATGCAGCAGGCCTGGGATGATATGAAGAGAGGAATTGTTCTGGGATTGGACGATGCACACGGACTGTTAGAAGCGAGGCTGGGTAAGGAAGTTACGCCAGATACAATAAGCAACTACATGGAAGTGTTGAACCACGCGCTGCCGGGTGGTGCGGTAATTCAGGAGCACATGGTAGAGACGAAGCCGATGCTGGTGAATGACAGCTATGCCAAGATATTCTCCGGAGATGACGACCTGGTAGATTCTGTGGACAGGAGATTCATTCTGGACATAAACAAGGAATTCGCAGCAGGCTATGATAAACCAGGCGAGCAGGCCGACCAGTTGAAAGATGCAATCGGCAAGAAGATCTGGCAGATCCTTTGGATGCCTACGGTTGTAGCACGACAGACAGATGGAGGTACGATGTTCAGGTGGGTAGGTATGCAGGTCGGAATGACAATGATAAACGCATACAAGCTGTGTGCAGGAGAATCAGTCACGGGTGAATTCGCATACTACGCGAAGCACGCCGCAGTTGTTCAGTTGTCGAACTACATGCCAGTAAAGAGGGCAAGGTCACACAATGAGCCTGGTGGTATGCCATTAGGTATAAACGCAGACAGTACACGGTCACCGGCGTTATTCCCGAACGACCCGATAAGAGCTGAGCTGGAGAGTATCGCAATTGCGGCTATGGTCTATGACCAGTTGTGGTTCGGAACGTACATGTCAGGTGGTGTAGGATTTACGCAGTACGCAAGTGCGACCTACACGGACAACATCCTGGAGGACTTCTGCTACAAGGGCTGCGAAATCGGACTGGATTACGCAGACGGCAAGATGGCTTCGATAAAGGGCGACAAGCTCAACATGGACGTTCTGGAGGAGATAATAAGAGCAGAGAACGATTACTGCTTGACGCAGTATGAAGCATATCCAACAACTGCGGAATCTCACTTCGGTGGATCTGTTAGAGCGTGCTGTGCAGCAGCGGGATGTGGTAGTGCAGTTGCATGCGCAACAGGACTTGCACAACCTGCATTGAGCGCGTGGTCGCTTTCTCAGTTAGGGCACTATGAGCGTGTTGGAAGACTCGGATTCTTCGGGTACGACTTGCAAGATCAGTGTACGGCATGCGGCTCGTATTCATACCAGAGCGATGAGGGAATGCCATTTGAGATGCGAGGTGTGAACTATCCGAACTACGCGATGAACGTCGGGCACCAGAGTGCGTACGCAGGTCTAGTTGCTGGAGCACACGCTGCGAACCAAGACGCATGGGTGCTGTCACCGTTGTGGAAAGTAGCGTTCTCGGACCGTGACCTACCGTTCGACCGTGGTTACGTGACCAAAGAGTACGGACTGGGCGCAAACAGAGAATTCACCAAGGTCGCCGGAGAGAGAGATCTGATTATAGCGGGTCACTACGGCAGAGAACCTGGTGCAAGACTGTAAAACAAACAGACACTAAACAATACAAGTAAAGGGTGGGGGAGATTTTTTTTTCTCTCCCTCATATTTATTTTTTGTATTTGTAATCGCATGGGTTACTGCAAAAACAATAGTTTTAGTTTCTCATCATGACAAAGATACAAAAAGGGGCAAGCAGATGGGAATAAATTAGCTTTCATTCCTGGGAACGGGTGCATAAAGTAGCATTATTTACTATGACAGAAGAAAAGAATACGGGAAATATGGAAGAGAAAACCGCGGAAGAGTTAATTCTTGTCGGTGAGGAATATCTTGCGGAAGGCAAGTACGAGGAAGCAATAGAAGTATATAGGGAAATAGTGCGTAGAGATCCGCTTCTTACTACGTTGGCTAAGGCATGTAACGATTGTGGCGCTGCGTACGCAAGCTTAAAGCAATATGATATGGCAATCAGTTTCTTCAATGCTGCGCTGAATCTCAGTGATTATTTATTGGATGACGGTATATCGGCATGCTACAATCTCGTTCGGGTTTACCGGCTAATAGACGATGAAGAGAAGGTACAGCAGTATATCAAGCGTGCAGAGCTGATAGAAGAAGAACAGAAAATCAGAAATGACACGGCACAGAAGATAATGTCTGGTTAGTGTGTTTGGTATTTGTGTGGGTGTTGGTCAGCGCAGCTACTATTAAATAAGAATCATGGCGTATCTCAGCGACATTATCTCAACGTCCCGTATCCTTCCAACCCCTGCAACTGTTAGATAAGTTGTGGAGACAGAACCTAGCCCACCAGCGCTAGCGATTGTGATCTTCGCTCTTTTAAGCTTATTCTGCCCCTCCTCTCCAAATAGGCACTGTCAAAAAACTAGTGATTTATCAACGCGGAGATCGCCAAGGGCGCAGAGTTTAAGAGTGTTCCAAACCCCGCTTGGTATTTCTAATGTCTCTGCGTTCTCTGCGCGCTCTGCGGTAAAACTTAAGGGTATAGTGATTTCACTGGAAAATTCGACAGTGCCTCCAAATAGCCTTATCCGTCTCTCGTATCTCTTTAAATACTGCTCACCGCCATCCACATCCGCATCCACCATAACATTCTCTCGACTTCTTTACATAACAATCCCCGCACAACACTTGTCCATCAAACTCCTTTGGATATTCCGTTTCTATTCCACATTTTTCGCATTTTCATTTTTATCACCTCCTCAATTACAACAACAAATCTCCCCTCTTCTAAACCTGTCCCTGATGTCATCTACCAAGATTACTTCCTTTAGCTCTGGGACTTTCTCCTTCAGTGTCGCTTCGACAATGTTTGCCAGTGTGTACTGGCTCATAGGACATCCGGCGCAGGCACTGCTTAATTTCAACTTCACCGTGCAATCATCCACGCTCACCAGTTCTATACCGCCACCGTCCACCGCTAAAAGCGGTTTCAGCTCTTTTTTTAATAACCTCTTCTACTTTGTCCCTCATTCTGGTATCACACGCTTCATTTAATATAACAATTGTTATATATAAACGCGGTGGAGGGAAATACCATCAACAGGGATCACCTCTATTTCCTGTATTTATGATCAAAAAGTTTATTGAAATCCACGGAAAACTGCTTAGTTGGTAATATATTATAACTCATCCCAATCAACAAATTCCCTATTTTTTATCTCTTCTTTCGCTTTTTTGTATGACTCTATGAACTCTTCGTTCTCCATAAGTTCCAGCGATTCCATCACAACATCGAAATCCTCTTTTTATCCGTATAAGATCTTTAAGTGCGTCACGACTTATCGTAACGGTTTTTGTTGCCATTTTTAGCTACCTCTTTATAAATTATATTGAGCTTTAGATGATTTATAAACTTTACTCAATAAGAAACACCACAACCGATTTGCGTCTTTCAAATTTTTTCTTACTTCGTTTATGTTTTGATATATTCACCACACCAGCGGTTTGTGATGAGTCCACGGTACCATCTCTCCGAGCTTTGGGCGTAGCAGCCGAGAGCGAGCAGGAGAAAAGGCATAGTAGGCAGGAGCGGCAGAACAATCCACGCGCATCCATTTATCAGGAATAGCGTGCCAGTGATTCTCAATATCAACCCTGTCGCTGCGTTTGATCGTTCAGGTTCTGTCCCACCCATTCATTGGTATAATCCGGCGGTGTTGCATCCTCGTACAGCTCGTTCATCATTTTCTCTTTCCTATCGGTTCCCACAAAATCAGAGAACGCCATGTAAAGACACTCCACATATTAACGTCATATTCATCGTTTTGCGTATAGCTAACCTCCTTACTCCTGAAATCTTCTTTTTCTACTGTTGCCCAGAGATAGCCTTTTCCGAGCGCGTTTTCAGCTCGAATTTATTATCACATCGAGAAGAGTACATCATGGTATTTTGACCAAACAAGAGCAGAAGAGCGGGGCGTTCCGTTTGCCGGGGTTGGTATGGGCTGTTTCTACGAGCAGCAGCCCTGGCTTCTCGAACAGCTCGAAAGCGAACAGCTCATATTGCGGAGAAATAACAATCTTTATAAAGTCAAAGATAAAGGGACTATACATTTCTTACTTCAGGCAAAAGCAACCAAAAATCTGAATTGCATTCAACTACATCCGGTAGTTTGTATCTTGCAATCTTCATTGTAAAAACTTTATTAACTTCTAACAAGATACTGAGCTAGTATGAACGAAATAAAGAAGATAGGGCTAATCACAAGTGGCGGTGATTGCGGCGGATTAAATGCAGTTATCAAAGGTGTCAGTGCAATGGCGAATTATTATGGCCTGGAAAATGTTGTTATTCCCAATGGCTATGCAGGGCTCTACAATTTAATTGATTTTGAAACCGATGATCTAATCAGTTTAGATTATATTCGCACGGGTTTGTTTCATTCGAATATAGCAGGCTCAGAAGCCGGGCATTCACGAGTGAAAATCTCGAAATTAAAAGATGAGAACAAATATAACCGGATTAAGCAAGGACTTGATAAACATGCTATTGACGCATTAGTAGTAAGTGGTGGAGACGACACCGGCTCTGTTGCTCTGGATTTAGTAAATAAGGGCATTGCAGTAAACCATGTTCCAAAAACAATGGATTTAGATCTTCAGTCATATAGCGTTGGTGGCGACTCCACAATTAACGCCATCTCAAAAATGGCTGCAAATCTCAGGACCACTGCAAGAAGCCATAACAGGATAATGATTTTAGAAGTATTCGGCAGATATGCCGGGCATGCCGCTTTTAGAGGTGGTATTGCAGCCGATGCAGACTGTATAATCATACCGGAAGTTGCCCCGGATTTCGATGTTATTTACGAAGATCTGTTTGCTAATTATACCGAGCGAATAAAAAAGTCAGACGTAAAAGCCGGCAGTTATTTGATTGTCGTTTCGGAAGCGCTAAAAGGTAATAAGCCAGAAGATGACGTTGACGAGCACGGATTTTTAATAGATAAATCAAGAGGTGCAGATGCCTTTGGGCACTATCCGCTTGCGGGTTCCGGAAAGACAATAGAAGCGGAACTAACGAAACGGATGAAAAACGATGAGGACCTGAAAGGATTTATGGAGCAGGTGCATATGTATGTTCCGGGCCAATATGAGATACCCGAAATCCGGGTGATCCGACCAACACATCTGGTTCGGTGCGGTGATTCGTCCGGTTATGATGCCAATTTCGGTAAAGAATGCGGTGCAGGAGCAGTTATATTATTGATGCAAAATGTTACCGGTGCTACTGTTACAGGTGTAAGAAATGGCGTTGTAGAATATATGGACATCTCGGAAGCGATAAAGCAAAATACCGTCAATCTTGATCAGGTCACATTGCACGAAGCGCTCGGGATTTGTTTCGGCAGGAAGAGCCAAAAAACTGTTTTCGGCAATAAAATGAAGCTCAATACGGTAAACAGGTATTTGTAGTTTTCGTGTGACACAAAGGCTAAAGCGAAGATCGGTGATTTTTCCCGGGATGGGAAGACAAGAGAAAATGAACCTGAGGTGGCTTTAGATCACGATGCTGTGTCAGATGCCCACTTGCTGCCTTCTGGTATTTTTGAGCCAGCAAATGTTTTTCTGTCCGTTGTCTTCGGCACGTCAATCGCGACCCGTGACTTCATTGTAGATCGTTTGGAACAAAGGTGGTTTTTATCCACCTTACCACAGTAAATATAATCCGATTGAGCGCTGCCGGGGTATTTTAGAAGGACACTGAAACGGTACGTTACTTATAGGGATATATACGTTTTTTTTGTAAAATTTACATGCGTTCGCTTGAACCCCACCTGCTCGTAAAAGCGTTGTGCATCCACCCGAAAATTCTTTGTCGTCACTTCGATAGAGACACACCCTCGTTTCTCAGCCTCCAGCTCAAGCCGCGATACGAGTTTAGCGCCGATGCCTTTATCACGGACTGTTTCATGCACAATCAATTCCTGTATCTCGCCTACCAGTCCGGCATGATGTAGCTGAGGCTCGATATGGAGGCTTGCAAAGCCAATAACACACCCATCACGCTCGGCAACATAGTACAGCACATTGTCGTCATGAAGATTCAGGGCAAATACCTCATGAAACGACTTCCGGTCAAGCGATACAGCCATTAAAGCAGTAACTAACTCATACACGGATGCTTCATCGGATTCCTCAGCATGTCGAATGCTAACCACGCCACTTCCCTCCTATTTCTCCTTACCGACAACCGTCATGTAAACCACACTCTCATCTGTGCCAGTTGTGTCCAAAAGAGCGTTTACCTCGTCATCGTAGAGCGCACCCACCTGGCAACTGCCGAGATTTAATGCAACGGCAGCTAACGCCACATTCTGTGCTATATGTCCAGCATCCAGATATATGTAGCGATAGGCTCTTTGCTTGTATTTCCACTTCGACCGTGCGAAGATGGCAGTCCAGACGAAGACCACGCTCGCATGGTACGCCATTTCTTGATCAAGGGCAGACTGTGCAACTTGGCTACGGAAATTGCCCGCTCGTAACTGTTCTAGTTCATGTCTATCCACGGCATAATGATAAACTCCCTGGTCAATGTGCTCCACGAGATTGACCACGAGATACGTTTCCACGGGGTACAATGCCCCTGCGGATGGCGCGGTTCGGAACCCAGATTCAGGATTGGTAATGCCCTGTGCTGCCCACAACAGTTGAGATAGTTCTGATTTTGTCACCGTTTCATCTGTGAAGCGCCGAACACTTCGGCGGCGTCTCAGGACTTCCCATAGCGGCGTGCTCCCTCCTTCTGCCTCTTGTGGTTCGAGCAGGACTTTTGGCGCTGTTGGATACCGTTTATACGTACCGGGTTTGCTTGTCCAATCCAGGTGCCAGGCGGGAAGATGACCTCTTTTATACTTCGTCTCTTGCTGGAATCTGTCTCCTATTTCTTCTTTTGATACTCTTCTGTTCATCTTTTATACCTTGACTTTCAGTGTTGTATAGTAGCGTTCTATTTTTATTTTGCTTTCACACGATTTAATTTCTTCTGCGTTAATCTGCGTTAATCTGCGTCCAATCATCAATTTTATTCTTTCTTGACGGAATATTTTCGGGACTCTACAAATAGATATACCGGTATGATATATACAAAACATTTGATATTTTACAAACGCCATGGTATTCTTAAAACCATTCAAAGCGACAGTACTGAACCCGAAACGGGAAGACCGAGCGGAGCTTATTTGCCCTGTCTATGACACAATAGACGCCTCGCGGTACGATAAATACTCGGCCGAGAAGAATAATGTAATCCAGTGTACCACGAGAAGAGCGGGCGTAAAGGAGCAAGATTTTGTGGCGCACGCGAAAAAAAGTGTGGTGCGTTTCTTCAATGACGGTATTTTAAAAGAGTGTACAAAACCCGCTTTCTATATCTACGGGATCAGATACAGCATTTCGGATGAGATTCGGGAACAAATTCCAAAAGAAGAACAAAGAGACACTTATTTCATGTTCGGGCTGATAGCACTGCTAAAACTTGAGAAACTCAACGACCAGCATATATTAGGGCACGAGAAGACATTTGACTCGAGCATGCGGGAGCGATACCAGTTGATGAAAGAATGCGGTATGAACTTCTCGCCTATTGTTGCGGAATACAATATGCCGGACCACGCGATAAACGATATTCTCGAGCAGTATTTAGGGTTTCGCCGACCGGACTTGCAGCTAAATGCGAATAGAAAACCGATTGTGGATGTCATGTTAGATGGGTATCGTCACCTGCTCTGGGAAGTTTCGGACAATGAGGTAATGGCTAAGATTCAGCAGTTGATGCGTGACAAGAGCGTTATGATTCTTGATGGGCATCACAGATATACCGCTTCTTACCAGTTGAGCAAAGACGGCGGAACGGCGGATACGTTGATGATGCTTGTGGAAGGTGGTGATCGAGCGCTGTTATTGCTGCCCTGGCACCGATGTGTGAAAGAATGCCGCATGCCTGAACTCCGGGATAGACTAAAAGCGAATTTTAACGTTGAACGTTGTGACCGGTGTGATGTCTATACAAAGCTAAACGAACACACAAACGATTTTGACGTTAGGTTGTGTATGTATGACGGCAAACAGTTCTATTTGCTGCGGGCGGATGAGCAGCGGATACGGGAGTTGTCAGAGGTGAGAGGTGAGCGGGTGGGGCTGGATGTAATTAGTCTGCATGAGTGGCTTATTGATCCTACGCTTATCGGCAAACCCGAGGAAAGCATTGTTTTCACGGCCAGTCCGAAGGATGCAATTGAAAAGGTGGATACGGGTGATTACAGAGTTGCATTTTTCCTGAAACCGCTGCGGATAGCAGATGTGGAATACAAGGCACAGGTGGAGCGGAAAGGGTTTCCGCAGAAGTCCACATTGTTTTTGCCTAAAGTGGCAGAAGGTGTTGTGTTACGACGGTTTGAACGGGTGTGAATAACGTTTTGTAACACTATTCTTGATGAAGCTCGTGTTTAGTGTGAAAATATCCTGTGTAGTATGCTTGAGAATGAAAAAACCGAAAAGCTTTTAAGGCGGGTTGCTATGATGCATAAATGTTAAGTGGGGTAGCGTCATGAAAAAAAGTCAAATACTTCTTTTACTAACTCTCTTAATTGTACTGGTTGGTCAAGCAAAGTGGCGAGGTTAATCTGGATGTGGGTGTTCCTCCTGGATGGATGGGTGACGCCTTATTTAATGTGGGTAGTAGTTATAGTACAGAAAATAGCGTTGTCATGTTATATTATGCTACCACCGTCCCCGAAGAACTAATCGGGCAGGAGGATAATCCTGACGCTTTCGTGTTTTGGTCATCTGAATCATGATTCCACGTATCAATAATAGATACTATATCCATCGGAAAGAAATAGGGTGGTGAGATCGAAAATGGGGACAAGGGTGAGCGGGAAAGCATTATTGAGCTTTGTACTAGTAGCGATAATAATCGCTTCGGTAACGACCTCAATGATGTGTAGCATAAGCGCTTACAGTGTTGGCGGACCGTACAATATTATTGAGAAGCAACCGTCGGTACAAACCGTACTACTTGGGCAAGATTTGGAATTTATTAATACTGATTGGACCGCACCACCTATAGTAAACCTGTACGTATCCGGGTATTTAGAAACTACATATACTGCGACAGAAAAAAACGGGCGGTATTACATCGATACCACGAACTGGCGGACTTCAGGAACTTTTTATGTGAACGGTGAACCTGGGGGTTACGAAGCACAACTTTCCGCCGAAGAGCCAGATATGCCACTGAAACTAAAAGTAATGGGTGGGGACGTGTCGTCACTTGCACGTGGTACAATGCTTACTGTAGACGTTGGTGGTATAAACCTGAATGATGAGGACCGAGTTGACCTCGCGATAATAGGTCCAGAAGGCCCGATAACAGAAAAAAATACGCAACAATTCAAAGGAATTACAGTGAGTAAATTGAAAGATTTAATTATTGACACCACTGGCTGGAATGCCGGATATTACACATTCCAAGTGAAATCCCAACCCGATAACGCATGTGGATTGGATGCCCAGAGCGTAAAAAGAGAACTGACTATATTGAAAAGTGAGGTGAAGATAAAAGCAGATACGACAGAAGTACCTGAACTGGAAAACGTGAAACTTACAGTAATGGGTGTACCAGGACACAGTATAGAAATAAAATCCGACCCTTTTAGCACAAATGCCTATTTCCCATCGGGACTTGATGACAACCCAATGGATAAAACAACTTTCACGCTCAACGACATAATTGACGATGACGGCGTAAGAAGATACGTGGTTGAGTTCAAAGATCCGGGACTTTACACAATTAGAGTAACAGATTTGGATGAATCAGATTCATATGACTCCGTTGACATATTAATAACCGAGAAACTAGAACCAACACCGGAACCAACACCGGAACCAACACCGGAACCAACACCGGAACCAACACCCCCTACAAGATCTACCACTCCCAGTGAAGGCGGAATATTAAGTCCTGATACACTGATAGCAACATTAAACCCCGGTGAGTCCGTCACAGAAACGAAGACCTACACCACCGCGGAGGGAAAGCCAATAACGAAAGTAGATGTACTGTTTGAGTTTGACCTTACAGGAAGCATGACCAAAGAGCTGAGCACTATGCAGACGGAGTCACAGCACATAATGAATAGCCTACTTGAGTCGGTGTCTGATAGCGCATTTGGTGTGGCAGGTTTTATGGACTACCACTGTTATGGAGGGGGTCCTAGTGTCTATCTGTTGAAAAAGGGGATAACGACAAATACCAATGCGGTGCGTGATGCGATAAACGACTTGACGCTGGGTACTGGTGGTAGTAATGATCCCGAGGCATACACACGAGCGTTGTATGAGACTTATGCAGACTCGGGAGTAAACTGGAGAACAGGAGCTAAGAAAATAGTCATTATGTTCGGTGATGATATCCCACATGATATAGATCCAGGAAGAGACGGTAAGGTGGGCACAGCCGACGACTTAGACTTCAAGGATGTGGTAGCGGAGTTGAAGTCCCAGGGGATAACGGTATTGGCATTGCATTCAGGCATGGATGATAGACCGTGGAAGCACATGGCTGACGAGACGGGGGGTCACTATTACAAGCTAACCGAGGCATCGAAAATACCAGAGGAAGTAACCAGCATGCTGGTAGCTGAGGTGGAGACGATAGGAGAGCTCACATTAAGAGCAGAGCCCGACTATGAAAGTTGGGTATCCTTTACACCCACTAAACATACCAATGTCGGTGCTAAGACGACAAAAACATTTACTGTTAAAGTAACCGTCCCTGATGGAACGAAAGGCGGCACCTATAAGTTCAATATAGATGTGTTGGGTGATGGTACCGTATTAGAGGCTCAGAAGGTCACTGTAACGGTGCGTGAACCAACTCCCCGCCCATCGGACGTGGAAACGGCAACGCCAACACGAGAACCAACCCACACTCCTAAACGAACAAGAACATATACAAGCACGCCCAAACCAACACGAATAGTTGTGCCTACATCAACGCCAACGCCAACACAAAAACCACTACCAAGCCCCTCTGCCTCTTTAGAACCCGCTATCTCGGTCTTACCTACATCTCACAACTTTGGTCGTATGTACGTGACTGGCACGTCGTCACCTATGATGTTTACCATCACAAACACAGGCAGTGAAGACCTTTGGATTGGCTATCTTTCGATTACCGATGTGGATGATGATGAGTTCCGTATTCAGGACAACAACTGCCGCGGTAAGACATTAGCACAATCAAGAGCATGCACAGTTAAAGTCCTATTTGCGCCAACATCAGAAGGCAAAAAAAGAGCAAAGTTATGTATTCTCTCTAACGATCCGGAAACTCCGATCCTGAATGTGCCATTGCAGGGTACGGCAGTTATTTCGGAACAAGAATCTCAACTGAGAAACTGCAATGTCGCGATAAAAGAGAGCGGAGATACTATAATCAGCTTCTTCTACGATCTATCACCCCTAGAGGAAGCCGCTTGGCTAGCTGCTCGGTTTGCGATAGCCAAAACTATAGAACACGAGTTAAGGCGGATATATGACGATGCAGCCGTCATCACGATTTCGGCTAGAGAAACCACAGTTATGATACCGAAATTGGTCGTGCCCACGGATAACACGTACACCATGCCGGAATTGGACCTGCAAGAGATACAACAACGTTATCAACAATATCACCAAAACTTGACGAATATAAGTATTGTACCGACTACGGTCACGATTGAATTCCCGGATAAGTACACAGAGACGTTTGTGGGTGCTGATATAGTTCCCGAGACTACTCACACTATTAGTGGCACAATAAATCCCTGGATAAAGATATGCAGTCCGCCATCAGGTGCTAAACTTCGTAATGCCACGGCCATCAATGTTTGGGGTAGCGATGACCTACAAAGAGTTTCGCTCTTGATTAAAGGGATGGGTTGGGAAAAACGGTGGGACAACTACCCACCACCATTTTATTTTGATTGGGACCTGAATGACACCAATGTATCGGGTGGTTCATATCAGATAGAAGCAACGGGGTTTGTGGATCAAGACGGTGACGTATCTGTAACAGACACCATAATTGTGGACATTGAGAAGCCGATGGTCCCACCCGCTACTTTGTTTGGCGTTTTGATTGTATGTATCACCGCGATAGGGGTCGCTGCGGGCGCTGCTGCCACCAGTCTGCGTACTACAACCGAAACGCATGGTCGGCATGGAAATGGCAAGTGGGATGTAAAACTCTCTCTTAATTACAGCATCTTATACGGAAAGTATCGCACAACAATATTCGGTGATATTCTCAGGGTTATGCTTAGCATTGGCATTCTATCATTCGCTTACACGCTACAAAGCGAATTACCTAAGAGAACAGTAGAGACGTTCTCAATATTTTATAAAGAAGTACTGTTCCAGGTACCAACTTTAGAGGGTTTCGGGCCTAATGCACTTAGCACTTTCTTTTCGATATTAGCTCTGATGGGCATTATCCTCCTGGGCAGAGAGTTCGTACAGCATTTCATGGCCTGGGTACTGGACGCAGAGGTCGGAGCTGTAATTGACAAGACCTCTACAATTCTTGTATTATGCTCTGGACTCTTCGGGTCTCCTTTTGGAAAACCACTGAGGACTATTATCTGGGAGGATTTGAGTCCACGAGTGAAAGGTTTAATTTGTCTAGGAAATATATTGTGTTTGGGCTCTTTGTTCGTATTTTTTCATTATGCCGCTTCTAAATGGCTCAGTGACGACTCATGGGTGATTTTGGTTGAAAATGTAGCCATACCTGTAGTGGCGATGTTGTTGTTCACTTCATTACTCCCATTTGGCGGTAAAGAAGGCACGATAATCTTCGAGTGGAATAAGCTCCTTGCAATCTCGTTATTTGTTATTTCAGGATTGTTGTACATCTCACTAATCCTTCACCGGATTGACCCTTTAATAATATCATTCTTTTTAGGGTGGGTTGCTTTGGCTGGTTCGGTAGTACTAATAGGGGGGTTGTTGTTCTACAAATTTATGGAATGGATCAATTTAGTATGATGTGAAGCGAGGAAAACAAAACTAGGGGGTGAAAACAAATGGAAGAGACAGAAGAAAAAGAGATAAAAGACCCGGTTATCAAAAAGCTTATCAAAAAGAGAGTGATTGCCAAGGACGAAAAAGTGCTGTACTCAACCACACAGAAACGGTGGTATAAATTGCTCTGGCCCGGTTGGGTAATCGTAACGGATGTCCAGGTGATTTTCTATACTACAACGTGGTTTGGCTACCATTTAGACACTTATGGCTATGATTTCTTTCACAACATAAGCGTTAGACGCGGCTTTTTTTCGAGTAAACTCAGTTTCATAACCCGGCTTGGCGTTGCCAATATGCGCGGTCTGCCGCATGATGCTGCGAGTGAAGCGATGCAAGCGATAGGCAAAGGCATGCGTGCCAGGGTTCCAGTGCAAAAGGAGCCGTTACGTAGAGAAGAACTGGTGGTGTAAAACTACTACATACCGATCGGGGCTAATCATATTTGTTCAATGAAGTGTGGTAAATCCTAAATCATACGCACCAAATTCTAAACTCGTGGGCTCTGTCCACGTCCCCGCGGAGAGGGTTTAATACTTTAGGAGGAAAAAACGGAAAAAATGGAACGAAAAAGTTTTGTAGTCGCTGCATTAGTGATTGCGCTGATGTTCTCGCTAATGATAGTGCCTGCCGTTGCGTTAGAAGAAGTTGAATGGCTTTGCGAGCAAGAAGGGGAAAGATATGGGGCTGAAATACGTGAGAGTCTTGGCACCACGTTCAGTGAGTGGCGAGTTTGGGACACAAGAAATCCGGAGACAGGCGATATTCGCTGCTTTCCGCTGTCCAAAAACATCGGACTGCCGGATGACGAGTTAGTGACGTGCAGTTGTGAATTCGATAGATTGGATGGTGCTATATGTCTGTTAGGTATTTCGACGGACGGAACGGTATGTGGTGGGGACATATTGGCGAAAGACTGTAGTAACATCAAGCATGCTACATGTACGGAACAGGGAGGCACAAGGGAAACGACAGGGGAAGTGAGTAATGCCGCAGAAGGAATGAAAACAACGGCAAAGCCAACCGATTTACGTGAGCGCTACCACGCTTTGTTAGAGGAGGCAAAGCCAACGGCAGAGCCAACGGCAAAGCCAACAGCAAGGTCCACTACGGCAGAGCCAACAGCAAGGCCAACACCAAAAAGCATAGAACCATACGAATATACGCACTCGCCCGGTTTTGAATCCGTGTTTGCTATTGCAGGGCTGTTAGTGGTTGCTTATCTCGTACGAAGGAGAAGATAGTACAATAAAAAACAGGGTTATCTATGTGGGTTTCGTTTTTTAATGCTGGGCTTTTGTTGCAGGATGCAGCAAACATAAAGGAAAACGGGCACGTAGATAGCCTAAATTTATATGGCACCTCTTCGCGAAAGGGGTCATATCTATCTGGTACAATGGAAAACCGTAAAACCCGTAAACTCAGCAAAAAAGGCGCACTTACCGGCGTACTGATTGGAGTGATTGGTACGCTTGTCACATACGTGACAGGCGATATTAGTTTCATCTCAGTTCCCGTGGTGCTTCTATTCTCACTATTTGGTGCGGGATTATTATTCTTATCTCACCTTTTTGAGTTCCTCGCCGTAGTTACATTCTATGCTTTGATAGGTGCAACCGTTGGTTATTTAATAGACCGGAGGAACGAATGAAGAACTTATTAGTACTTTGCTTAGTCGTATTGGTTTTAGGTGGGACGACCGCGTCAGTAACTGCAGAAGCTGCGGGCTGCATTACGCTGGATTTCTCTCAGTTTACAGACCAATTGGAGATAGCCAACCAATTAGAAAATCCGTCATATGGTATTGCAACCCTGGAGTCCGAAGAACCAACGGAATTCACAGCTATGAATATAAGAGTAGTTAAAGTCGAAGATGATACGGGAATAACCTGTTTCGAGTTGAATGAAACCTTTTTTGGTGATACTTCAATACCTTTAGATTCCGGAACTTACAAAGTCTATACACAACTTGCGGGTGACGACACGGTTTTAGAATATAACAATAACAGCGTGGGTTATGTAGTCACTTCAGAGAGCCAAATTGTAATACCGATGGTGTACTCACCTTCGGAAGGTTATATATTAGACGTACCATGGCGAATCGAGAACTCGGAAGTGTATATCCCGATTCTGGCTGTGGATGACGACCGGGCCACTTATGCCGACATAAACAACATTTATGTTTATGACCACAATAACGGTGATAGCATTGTCGCATCCACAAATTGGGATGCACCGCAAACGATAGACAGTAGCAACATACCCTTTTTCTATCTGTTTAACGTGGACAAGAATTTATTTGTTCAGGTTGACGGTGCAATATCTTTAAAAATCAAATCTGGAACTATGGCTCTGATAGACCCACGCATTTACCGGATGGTCTGGCGAAGTGGTGTGAACTCCTCTTACGCGGAAGGCATGTCTATGTAGAAGGCGGTACGGATGCACATGGCAATTTCAATACAGTTGCAGGCAAAGTTAAAACTTACGTGTATGTACCAGGCTATTCACAGTGTAGTTTACCACCACGAGCCGAAATCCTTGACGCACTCCGTAACGGCAATTCCATAATGACGGATGGCCCGGTAGTGATATTCGACATAAACGGGGCGATGGTCGGGAATAACGTTAGCGTAACTAAAGGTGCCAATGCCTCACTTCGCATATTGTGGAACAGCACACCCGAATTCGGTGGTATAAACAATATCGTTGTGAAGACTTGCAGACAGTACTCCGTCTGTGGTGGTTTTCGATACGGGCGAGTCAGGCAAGCCATATCCAAGCATTGCGGGCACGCATAAAGGCACAATCATACCTTCACAAAATATCACCGTCAGCAAAATATACACCTACCCCTGTACCGACACCGGCGGCCACACAAAGTCTATAAAACTATACGAAAACAGCACTTCAATAGCAAACGGCACCTGGACCGGCTACCCGGATGATAACATAACCATCACACCTTCGGTAACTTTATTCGCGGGGCACACGTATAACTACACAGTCGTCACGGGTTCTTATCCTCAAATATTACACGCAGCCAGTAAAGAAGTAACCGGCGGAACGATTACCTGCTCCTCGTTCGTGGATGCGAATGGATGCACACACAGCAACTGGATACCTGCGATACGATTGGCAGAATAATGAATTAGACAAATACAAATCGCTCTATCGTATCACTATCCCTCTTTCTCGCGCTCCGCCACATGGCTATCTTGTAGTTCAGCACACGCGGGTCCACGAACGCGAAATCTGTCCATGCCGAAGATAATAGCGGTAGCTCTTTGGTAGAAAAAGCGGGGATACCATATTCCCGGAACTTCTGGGTAGCGAAATGCGACATCTCCTTACCATATATCACGGCTGCAACACCTTTATTCGCCAGTAATTCCGCGGTTACCGCACCGCCACCACTACCGTCCTCCAAGAATACAATATCACCTTGTTTAAAGCCGTATTTCTTGTCAACTCCAAATATCGAATCTCTATTGAATGCCGGTATCACTTTTATTCTTATACCGTCCTTCACAGCCCTTAAACCTTTTAACTCCGCTATGAGTTCCTTCAATTCTGTATTCTCTCTTTCCTTAATTCGTAAATCCGTTCTTAACCGTTTTATCTCGCTATCTTTCGTTCTTATCCAATCCGCCTCTTTCAATTCTTTCCTTCGTACGGATTTGATAAACTCAAGCTTTGATTGTAACTGCTCTATTTCGAGTTCTTTCTCTGCCAACTCCATGTTTAAAGCCAGTGTGGACTCTTTCATTGCCACTATTTGCTCGGTTCTTTCTTTTAGCAGCCTGCGTAATCTGATATTTTCTCTGGTTACACTATTATCTACTTCTTCCTCTGCTCTTTCCCTCTTCGCTTGCCCTACTCCGGTCCCCTCATCTGCTTTCTCTTCTGCTTTTACCCTCTCACGGATAAACTGTTCAATCGCCGCACTTATAGACTCGCCTTTGATTACCAATGCCTTCACTTCTTCCACGTCCACGCCCGGCGGTGTCTTCTTCTGCACCTGCGCGAATTTCTTCTTGTAGTTCTTGAAGGCATTAACGCATGCGGCTAAGGCATCGCGTTCATGCACGTTTTTATACTCGTAGCCCTCGCCTTTCGTCAATGCGAACTTCTCCTCTACTGTCAAACAATCATTCAACTCGTGAACATGGGACAAAAAGACGTTGCTCACCTTTTTTACCATTGAAGGCGTGGGCGTAACATCAGAAGCGACTACCAGCGGTTTCCCGCGTGATATTATCCGCCTTATCACGTCGGAGACCGAATAATTCTTTGAGCTGAACACATCCACGGTATTTCCGTCAAGGTCGAGCATTGCCAATCCCACCGTGGTGCCGGGGTCAATGCCCACGATGGTGTATTTTCGTCTCACGTGTGCCATCTATTATATTGCAATTTGCCGTGCCATAAAAAAAAAAATAAAAATTAAAATGTTGGGAAGACATTTTGCCCTCCCTATTCTAACCTAACCGGAACTCACATTAACTCGTTAATCCTTCTGTCAACGCTCCTATCTGTGCGTATACCTGTAAGTCTCTGTAATGCTTCATTGATGCCGCGCCGGAAGGACACGCTGCGGAACAAGCACCACATCCCTTACAAATAGCTTCGTTTACCGTCATCACATTCTTCTCCTCGTCAAGCGAAAGTGTAGTATAAGGGCAAACTTCTTCGCACTGACGGCATCCCGTGCAGAGTTCCTCGTCTATCTCAGATATTGCAGCTTCTATTTCCCCTTTACCCGCGGATAAGTACATAAGACAGGCAGAAGAAGCCGCTTTACCCTGTGCTACGCTATCTGGTATATCCTTTGGACCCTGAGCACATCCGGCAATAAACATGCCATCTATCGCGGTATCAATCGGTCTGAGCTTGGGATGCGCTTCTAAGAAGAACTTATCTGCGGATTGCGACAGTTTTGTCAGCTTTACTAGCTCTTCCACACCATCGCTTGGTCTCAACCCCACACCAAGAACAACGAGGTCTGCTTCGAGTTCATAAGGCTCACCAAGCATCGTATCCTCTCCTCTTACCACTACCCTATCACTGCCAGGCTTTTTGTATATCTCTCCAGGAAGTCCTCGTCGGTAGTGAACACCCTCCTTGTGCACACGATCATAGAATTCCTCAAACCCTTTTCCAAATGCCCTTACATCTTGATATAGCACACTTACGTTGCAATCCGGAACTTTGTCCATGAGCAGATGCGCTTGTTTCGCTAAATACATGCAGCATACACGAGAACAGTATTCATATCCGGTTTGCTTATTCCTTGAACCGACACAGGATATAAAGACTGCATCTTTTGGCACCTTCCCGTTTATTTCCATCTCCCCCAGTGTGGGTCCACTCGCGGATGAATAACGTTCAAATTCCATGCCGGTAATTACGTTTGGATATACGCCATACTTGTATTCTGCCGATACTTTCGGGTCAATAATGTCATATCCCGTGGCAACTACGATCGTCCCCACCTTCAATTCCACTATCTCGTCTTTCGCGTCATGATTTATGCAGTTTGGCCCACATGCAGCAACACAAGGAGGGACTTCATTCTTCGTTACTTCTTCGCCCCTACCTTTCTTCTCTATCCCTTCTCTCGTGCTCACAAGCGTTGCTTTTCCACATTTACCTTTCGTTTGCATCAAGCATTGGTCTTTGTCAATGGTATAAACAGCGGGAACCGCGTATGGGAATGCGATATATATGGGGCTTCGCTTTCCCAAGCCCTCATCAAATTCGTTTGGAAACCGATTATGCAATCGGCAAGCTTGGGCACACAGATCGCAGCCCGTGCATAACTTCTCATCTACAAATCTTGCCTTCCTCTTTATCTTAACATCGAAATTCCCTATATAGCCTCCCACTTCTGCCAACTCGGAGTAAGTCATCAGGTCTATGTTCGGATGACTGCCAACGTCCACCATCCGCGGTGTTATAATACATGCAGAGCAATCGAGCGTTGGGAATGTCTTATCAAGCTGAGCCATGTGCCCACCAACGTAGGGGTTTCTATCTACCAAATGCACTTTGTACCCTCCGCCCGCTATATCCAATGCTGCATACATTCCTGTTATCCCTGCTCCGATTATCAATGTTTCCGGAACGACATCCACTTCCTTCGGATACTCAAGTGACTCTAGCAGGTTCGTTCTTGCAACGGCGCTTTTTACTAAATCCACTGCTTTACTCGTGTTTGCTTCCTTGTCTTCTGATGTCCAACTACACTGCTCTCTTATGTTCGCCTGTTCAAAATAGTAAGGATTGAGCCCCGCCGCCACACAGGTTTTTCTGAACGTTGGCTCGTGCATCCGTGGCGAACAAGAAGCAACTATTACTCGGTTAATTTTTCCCGCTTTGATGTCGTTCTTTATCAAGCCCTGTCCCGGATCTGAACACATGTAGATATAGTCACGAGCGAGCACTACATTAGGCAGCGTCGCTGCATAATCCCTGACCTTCTCTACATCCACAGTCTTTGCAATATTTATCCCACAATGACACACATACACGCCAATCCTCGGTTCTTCCTCTTCCGGTTCCTCCTTCTCTCCTATCGCCATTTTTTTACACCTTTAAAATTTACTTATTTAATTTAATTCTCTCGTGAACAAGTTTGTACTTGCCAAATACATATGTACAATATAATATATGTACATTTACTATTGTTCTTGCTGAGTTCACAAACATTTGGAATAAGCAATAACTACTTACAATTTTGATGTAAAATAAGAGAGAGCTATTTATGCAAAAGTAGAAGAGAGAAAGGAAGTGTAAAAATGGGCGAAGAAGTGAAAGGTGAATTTGAGCCGAGAATAATCGGCTTCACTTGTAACTGGTGTACTTATGCCGCAGCAGACCTTGCAGGGACAGCGCGAATGAAATATCCACCGAACATAAGGTTGATAAGGCAGATGTGTAGCGGCAGAGTGGACCCGCTATTTGTGCTGAAGGTCTTTTTACGTGGAGCAGATGGCGTTTTTATCGGCGGGTGTCATCCGGGTGAGTGTCATTACATGACAGGTAACTTATCTGCAAGAAGGAGGTACTCAATGATGAAGAAGTTGCTTGAATCGGTGGGCATAGATCCCAAAAGACTGCGTATGGAGTGGATTTCCGCATCTGAAGGAATAAAGTTTTCAGATACGGTAAAGGAATTTACAGCACAGATAAAGGGACTTGGACCTGGTCCGTTCAGGCATATAGAAACGGAGGGTAAAGAACAAAAATGACAGAATTAGACTATGTACCGACTATTTGCCCCTATTGCGGGACTGGATGTGGGATATACTTAGTGATAAAGGACGGGGCGATAGTTGGTGTAGAGCCCTGGAAAGAGCACCCTGTTAACGAAGGTAAGAACTGCCCGAAGGGGAGAAACGCATATCAATTCATATATGGGGAAGGCAGGCTGGAAAAGCCACTAATAAAGGAGAATGGTAGCTTTAAAGAAGCGACATGGGATGAAGCATTGGGACTGATTGCCGATAAGTTAAAAGGTGCTGATCCAAGTTCTGTTGGATTCATAAATTCCGGAAGGACGACAAATGAGGATTTGTACGTATTGCAGAAGTTTGCAAGATGTGTGATGAAGACAAACAACATGGACAATTCATCGCGATTCTGCCATTCCACGACTGTTCCCGGGTTGCTCTCCACAGTCGGCGCAGGTGTGATGGAGACTTCGACAATAAGCATAGAGAAAGCAGATTGCATCATCCTCGCAGGTGTAAATATACACGAAACATATCCGCTGATTGGCCGAAGGGTGGAACGAGCGAAAGAGAAGGGTGCAAAGGTTATTGTCATAGACCCGAGGGAGACGATAACAGCGAGAATTTATGCCGACATCTTTCTTCAACTTAATCCCGCTACCGACATCGCGCTCTTAAACGGGCTGATTAAGATAATAGTAGAAGAAGAATTAGAGGACAAAGAATTCATAGCGAGTAAAACCAGTGGGTTTGAAGAGTTGAAGTCTTACATATCCCAGCTTGATATGAGCGAACTTGAACAAATAACAGGAATTCCTCGAGATTTGATGAAAGAAGCTGCGCAGGCATATGCGAAAGCGGAAAGGGGCTGTATCATTTTTAATGCCGGCATAGCACAGCATGCTCAGGGAGTGGGAAACATCCAGTTGCTTGCTGACCTTACACTGCTCACCGGGAATCAAGGTAGACCGGGAACGGGTGTAAATCCGCTGAGAGGGCATATAAATGGAGAAGGTTTCGGCGATATGGGAACGGTTCCGGTATTCTATCCAGGATTTGTGCCCGTGAGTGGGGTGGCAGCGAAGAAGTTCGGCGATTTATGGGGTGTAGACGGTTTGCCTGCGGATCCTGGGATAGGTTACATGGATATGGTAGAGAACTGCAGCATTTTATACATCATGGGTGCAAATCCAATGATGTCTGCGCCTGATATAACCAGAGTGAGGGGATTGCTTGAGAATAAAGACCTTGTAGTTGTTCAGGATTTGTTTATGACAGAGACCGCGAAACTTGCCGACATCGTTCTTCCGGCACAGACATGGGCAGAGGAGGAGGGAACAGTAACAGAGACCGATAGGCGAGTGCAATTTATGAACAAAGCGGTGGAAGCACATGGAGAAGCAAAACCCGATTGGATGCCTTTTTGCGAACTCGCAAAGATCATGGGATACGAAGATAAATTCACGTTCGGATCTGCCGAGGAGATATTCGAGGAGATAAGGAAAATCGTTCCCACATACACGGGGATAACTTACGAGAGATTGAAGAAAGCGGGAGGAATTCAGTGGCCCTGTCCCTCAGAAGACCATCCTGGAACCGATACAATGTTCGCAGACGGTAAGTTCAAGACACCTGATGGTCTCGGACATTTCCAGGTCGTGGAGCATAAACCGCCAGCAGAACCAGTAGATGATGAGTATCCTTACGCATTAGCAACAGGTAGGGTTCTGTTCCAGTATCATACAGGGGTAATGTCGAGGAGGACAGAGAGATTGAATTACGAAGTCCTATCAGCGTTTGCAGAACTAAATCCGGAAGATGCGAAAAAAGAGGGAATAGTGGATGGAGAAGAAGTAATAGTGAAGTCAAGACGAGGCGAGATAAGACCCTTTGTGAAATTAACAGAAGAGGTACCAAAAGGCATGCTTTTCATACCCTGGCATTTCGCTGAGTGCGCGGCAAATGTTTTAACAGGACCTTCTGCGGGACCACCATCGAAGATGCCCGAGTATAAATACGTTGCTGTAAATATAGAGAAAGGAGGGGAATAAAAATGGTAAAAGGCGATATGTATCTTGCTCAAGCATCTGATGAGGAGATATTGAAACAAGGAGAATCCGGGGGAGCAGTAACTGCTTTGCTTAAGTTCGCTCTTGACAGTGGAGTAGTGGATGCGGTACTGGGAGTGAAGAAGAGAGATGGAAACAACAGATACGATGCTGTCTTGGATTTGATTACCGACCCAGAGAAGGTAATAGACTGTGCAGGCTCTTTGCATTGTGTGTCTCTGAACATTGCAAGGAATGTAAAAGAATATTTAGGCGGTGCGAAGCAGATGAAAATAGCAGTGCTCTGTAAACCCTGTGATGCTCGCGCGATAATAGAGATAGCCAAGAGAAAACAGATAAATAGGGACAACCTACTTTTAATTGGGCTGAATTGCACAGGAACCTTACCCCCTGTGGTTGCAAAGGAAATGCTAATCAGCGAGTACGAAGTAGACCCAAATGAAGTGGTAATGGAAGATATAGAAGGCGGAGAACTTATTGTCACGCTTGCTGATGGAACGAAAATAGCGAAGGACCTGTTGGAACTGGAGAAGAAGGGATATGGAAGGAGAGATAATTGCAGACGCTGTAATGTCAATATACCAACGATGGCAGACATAGCATGTGGAAAATGGGGCGTGAAAGAAGGCGAGAAGAAGACATTCACTGAGGTTTGCTCGGACAAAGGCGCGGAATTCATTGACAATGCGATAAAAACCGGTGTCATCAAAGTAGAACCGCCGGGTGAAGATGCGATAGAGGAGAGGAAACGGAAGGACCGAGAAGCGATTGAACTGTCAAACAAGTGCGAGGCTGAGGACTTGAAAGAGCTGAGAGAGATCAGTCTTGATGATAGACTAGCATACTGGCTGCATATGTTTGACCGATGCATAAAATGCTTCTCATGCCGGGATGCCTGTCCGATATGCTATTGCAAGAAATGTTTCCTCGAGCCGGACAGAGGCTATGTAAAGGGAGGCGAAGTGCCTCCGGACAGGATGTTCCATCTTACCAGGCTTGCACACGATGGAGACTCATGCGTTAATTGTGGGCAGTGCCAGGATGCTTGTCCAGCGGAGATTCCACTGACGAGGTTGTATCTCATGTTGAACATTAAACTCAGCCCGATGTTCGATTACGTCTCGGGGATGGATGTTGAGCAGAAACCACCGTTGATAGCGGCAAAAGACGAAGAGGCTTCGATAGACGATATAGATATTTTCTTGGTGAAAGGCGAAGCGGGTGAGGTAGTGCCACAGCAATAAAGTGGTAAACTCTTCTTTCATTTTTATGTGGAACTAAATAAAATGAAACTGGGAATAATAGCAGATACCCATGATAATCTCGCGGCAATAGAAAAAGCGGTGGAACTTTTTAGGCTCGAGGGCATAGAGCTATTGGTCCACGCGGGCGATTTCGTAGCGCCGTTCACCGAGAAGCCATTCAGAACGCTAAAAGTACCACTGATAGGCATATTTGGCAATAATGACGGCGATAAGCTGCTATTACGTGAGATGTATAGAGAAAAAGGGGTAGGGGAGATCCACGAAGATCCTCATGAGTTCGAACTTGGCACGAAGAAGGTAATTGTGACGCACAGACCGATGATCGTGGACGCTTTAGCGGTATCGGGCAGTTATGATGTGGTGATATATGGGCACACGCATAAAGCGGAGGTAGCGAAGAGGGGCAATACCTTGGTTATAAATCCCGGAGAGTGTTGTGGGTACGTTACGGGTAGAAAGACAGTGGCGATACTCGATTTAGAAACGGAAGAATCAAGAATCGTGGAATTGTAACTGTGTGCGTAAGCGGGGAAAAATACGGTTGCAAGCAAGAAAAGAACGTTAGATTAATCGTTTCTTTGGTCAAGTTTTTTTTTTCCCGAAGAATGGTTGACACGAAAAAACAGCAAATTATTTATAATGTAAATGGTAAGGCATTTAGTAAAAGGTAAATCAAAATAAAGGAGGTATGTTATGGGAACCTTATATGAAGACATAATAGATTATGGCGGAGAAGTTTTTGGCGAGGAACACTTGGCAACACTCAGGGAGTGCGTTCAATGCGGTAAGTGTACAGGGGGCTGTCCATCGGGTAGGAATACGGCGTTAAGGACGAGGAAGTTAATGCAAATGGCTCTGTTGGATATGCGCGAGGAGATTTTTAACTCCCCGGAACTGTGGTTCTGCTCAACTTGTTACACTTGTTATGAGCGATGCCCGAAGGGTGTAAAGGTGACAGATGTAATAAGAACGATAAGGAACTTAGCGGCGAAGGAGGGGCACATGTCTGTTCCACACAGGATGATAGGCGTGTATGTAATGAAAACAGGGCATGCCGTGCCAATTGGTCCGGACCAGATGAAGTTACGAGAAGCGGTAGGTCTCGACTCGCAGCCGCCGACCGCGCAGAAACACAAAGATCAACTGGAACAGGTGCAGGCAATATTCAAAGCGACACACTACGACGCGATGATTGATTTCGATTGGGGTACGATGACTTTAAAAGGGATGGATAAAGGAGGAAAGAAATGAGCGAAGAATCGAAGACATATGCTTATTTCCTCGGGTGTATCACACCGAACAGGTATCCGGGGATAGAATCGGCGACGAAGAAGATACTAAAAGAGTTTGGGATAGAGACAGAGGAGATGATTGGTGCTTCATGTTGTCCAGCGCCGGGAGTTTTTGGATCGTTTGACATGCACACGTGGCTTCCTGTTGCCGCGCGGAATCTCGCTATTGCAGAAGAGATGGACCTGGATATAGTGGTGACATGTAATGGTTGTTACGGGTCACTTCAGGAAGCCGACCATTTACTTAGAGGGAATCCAAAGTTAAAAGAGGAGACCAATAAGATATTAGGTGAATTTGGTAGAGAATTTAAAGGGACAACGAAGGTGAACCATTCAATCGTGGTACTTCATGACGTTATCGGTCTGGATAGGCTAAAGGAGAAGATAACGAAACCGATGAACGACGTGAATGTAGCGGTACATTACGGCTGTCACTTCCTTAAGCCGAGTGAGGTAAGGGGGCATGGCTCTTCTGAAACGCCTTATATCCTGGAGGACCTTATGCAGGCAACAGGTGCGAAGACGCCAGAATACAAGGACAAATTGATGTGCTGTGGTGCAGGTGGTGGAAACCGAACTGCAGACGCCGTTCAATCTCTGGAATGGATGCGTCAGAAGCTGGTGAGTGCGATAGAAGCGGGTTGTGATTGCATGGTTCATCCCTGTGCGTTCTGTCACTTACAGCTTGATCGAGGGCAAGAAGAGATGGAGAAAGCTTACGGCATATTCTTGAATTTCCCTATTCTCTTCGCCACGCAATTCCTCGGGCTCGCAATGGGCATGAGTGAAAAAGAGGTGGGTCTGGATCAACAAGTAACTAAAATGCCAGACAAGTTACTAAAATAGAAAAGAAAAAATAGAAAAGAAAAAAACATTTCTTTTTTATTTATTTTTATTTTTTTATATCTACTACCACAGCTTTGTAGGCTCGGGAAGAATCGCTTTGAACTGACCTTTTTTCTGTCTCAGGGCACGAAGATCCTTTTCCTTTTCTGTTATTTTATTTATTACCTCGTTCTTCTGCTCCTCTTCCGATGCCGCTTTTAGTTCTCCCACCAACTCGCCTATTTCCTTGGTCACAGCCACTATCTCCTCATCCTTTTCCTTTATTAATTCATCAGGTACTACACCCATTTTGTCACCTCTATTTTATTTAATACAGGATTGGATTACCCCTGTATTTATATTTTTCTATTTTTGCCTTCTTTCCTTCCTTTCGATCTATCCTTTCAACACTATCTCTATATGAACATCTTTTGGTATTGGTATGCGCATAAGCTGTCGTAAAGCCCTTTCATCAGCTTCCAGATCTATCAGCCTTTTATGTATGCGCATCTCCCAATGGTCCCACGTTGGCGAACCTTCACCATCCGGACTTTTCCTGCATGGAACCTTCAGCTTCCTTGTAGGAAGAGGAATTGGCCCTGCCATTCTAACTCCCGTTGTCTCTGCTATCTTCTTCACCTGTTGACAGATACCATCCAACTGTTTATGATCCACACTCGATAGTTTTATCCGTGCCTTTTGGTTAATCATTCCCTCTTCCTTTCCTCTTTAGTTTCTTACTCTGTTACTAACTAAGCCCTCGGTTTTACGTCCATTACCATGCCAGCGGCAACTGTCTGCCCCATGTCTCGTATTGCAAACCGTCCCAACTGTGGTATCTCCTTTACACACTCGATAACCAGAGGCCTTGTCGGCTTCACCTTTATTATAGCTGCATCGCCTGCTTTTATGAAGTCCGGGTTCTCTTCCAGCGTTGCCCCTGTCTTCGGGTCTAACTTCTTCGAAATCTCTATTAGCGTGCATGCAACCTGAGCGGTGTGGCAGTGGAAAACTGGTGTATATCCTACAGTAATTGCACTGGGATGCTGAAGTACCACTATCTGTGCCGTAAACTCATCGGCAACCGTTGGCGGTTTGTCCACATGTCCACATACATCCCCTCGCCTTATATCCGTCCTGCCTACCCCTCGAACATTCCAGCCGATATTGTCTCCGGGTATTGCTTCATCAATCTCTTCATGGTGCATCTCTATTGTTTTCACCTCGCCAGAATTTGCAGCGGGATTGAAGATGACTTTATCTCCTTTCTTCATCCGTCCCGTCTCTACTCGGCCTACGGGTACTGTGCCCGCACCTGTGATTGTGTACACGTCCTGCACTGGTATCCTGAGTGGCAGCTCAACCGGCTTATCCGGCACTTCCATCAGGTCTAACGCAGCTAAAAATGTGGGGCCCTTGAACCACGTCATTTTTTCGCTGGGTTTTGTTATATTCTCGCCTTCATATGCGGAAACGGGCACGAAGGTCAGATGCTCTTCCTTGTAGCCTACGGTACCCAAAAGTGCTAGAAGGCTTTTCTTCAACTCAACAAAACTCTTCTCATCGTAACTCACACGGTCCATCTTGTTTACAGCTATGATCAATTGAGTCACACCCAAAGTTCGGGATAAGAATACATGCTCCTTCGTCTGCTCTTTTATCCCATCCTTCGCGTCTACTACAAGCACCGCAGCATCGGCCTGTGATGTTCCGGTGATCATGTTCTTCACGAAATCGCGATGGCCTGGACAATCCACAATTGTATAGTAATACTTATCAGTATCTAATCTCTGATGCGCAACGTCTATGGTAATACCTCTCTCTCTTTCATCTTTCAATGAGTCCATTACCCATGCAAACTCGAATGTCGCTTTTCCCAACTCCTCTGCTTTTTTCTTGTATTCCTCTACCAAGTGGGGATCTATCGCTCCTGCATCCATCAGTAATCGTCCCAAAAGTGTTGACTTGCCGTGGTCTATATGGCCAATCATTGCCAGATTCATGTGTTCTTTCTCTACCATTTTCTCTTCTTCTCCTACTTTTTCTTCTAACTTACAACCTACTATTAGAATATGTCGTTTATATTTTTATTTGTTTCTATCCTATTCTAATATTATTCATCATGTTCCCATTTAAAACTTTCTCCGCATAACGATTATGAAACCAAAATCTGACTGTATCGCTTGTTTGATCGAACGAACGAAATATGAGTGTGATCTAGCACTTGATAACGATCAGGATAAACTAATTGTACTGAAGGCGGTTATTGCCTTTCTTTTGGAACATCTGGACGAAGAAAGAGTGTCGCCTGCCTTTTTTGGTACAGAGCGAGAGAGAATACTAAGGCGGTGTAGTGGGTCGGAAGATCCCCATGAGGCACTAAAAATGCGGAGCAACGAAGTGGCAAAAGCGTTACTCCCGGATGCGTATGATTTTTACGCAACAGCCGCGAACAAAGTAGAAGCGTTGATGCGAATAGCGGCAGCGGCGAATTCGATGGAATATGGTGTAAAAGGCTATTCATTTGACGATAAAGTATTTAAAGATAAGTTCGAGCATACGCTAAATGAGAAACTTAATTGGAATGCGGATTTGGTGATGCAGGCGCTAAAAGCACGAGATAAGATTTTATATTTGACGGATAACGCCGGGGAAGTCTTTTTTGATGCGTTTGTGATAGAAAAGTTGATAGAAAGCGGTAAAGAGGTGGTAGTATCGCCAAAGAGCGGTCCTGTTCTGAACGATGCTACAGTAAAAGACCTGAAAGAAGCGGCTTCTTCTGTACACCATTCAAATTCTGGGTTGTGGGAAAAGATAAAGGTAGTTCCAAGCGGTGCGTGCATCGGTGTATCATTAGAAGAGGCGGGTGAAGAGTTCCTGGATGTGTTCCGTGATGATCGCTATTTGGTGATAGCGAAAGGGATGGGGAACTACGAAGCGATTTCTGAGTTCGTGGCAGAGCCCGAGTTTGGGTTGATAGGCCGGTTAATATACGTATTAAGAGCGAAATGTGTACCGATAGCGAGTGACCTAGGGGTACTTAAGGGAGAACTAGTGGCTAAATTCGTGTAGTGAAACGAAATGAAAAACCGAGAAGATATTAGTTTCTCCGTGGCTGAGAACAAATACCGAGTAGCGTTAAGAGATTTTCTTGCGAGTGCCGATGCCCAGAAGATAGAGCAGGAGATAAACGAACAGGATTACTATCCTCAAGAGTTCTACGGTAAGCTTGGAAATGCGGGATTCTTAGCCCAGGTGTTACCGACGGGTTATGACGGTAGCGGAAGCTTAACTTGTGAAGCGATATTGGCGGAGGAACTGGGTGCTGCTTGTGTGCCGCTTGCGTGGATACATTCCACTTCTTCTTATGTGTACGCCACAATTGCCCGATATGGTACCGAGCCGCAGAAGAAGAAGTACCTGCCAGCGATGAAAAGCGGAGCAAAAGTAGGTGCGATTGCCATAACAGAACCCGAAGCGGGGAGCGATGTGATGCGTATCGAGACGAAAGCCGCGCTGAAAGATGACGAATACGTGATAACCGGCGAGAAAAGGAATATTACTAACGGTAGTAAAGCGGATTTAGTTTTAGTTTGGGCGATAACGAATCCGGAAGTTGATCCTGCGAGAGGGCTGAGCGTTTTTATTGTAGAACCCAGCGCGGGATTTGAAGTGGTGGAGGATTATAAATTGCTGGGCGGCTTCCCGGGAACGGTAAATTCGCATCTCAAGTTTAATAATATGAGTGTACCTACGGAGAACTTGCTTGGCTACGAGAATGAGGGCGCGAAGATATTGTTCGATGAACTTGCCATTGAGCGGGCGTTATATGCGGCGATGCTGGTTGGCGAAGCAAGACCTGTACTTGAGCTTGCGGTAAGATATTCGCTGGAGCGGGAGCAGTTTGGCACAAAAATAAGCAGGTTCGAGGCGGTAAGTTTTAAAGTTGCGGATATGGCGACTAAGTTAGAAGCAGCGAAGTTGATGGTTTATCATACGACACGGCTGATTGATGCGGGGTTTAATGCTGAGAAGGAATCGGCGATGGCGAAACTACTTGCTTCGGAAGCGTTCTACGAGGTAGCGAATAACACGGTGCAGATACTGGGTGGCCGCGGGGTTACCGACGAATATCCCGCGGAATGGGCGTTCCGGATGGCGCGACTCTCGATGATTCCTGCGGGTACGAACGAGATAATGCGGTTTATTGTGCAGCGGGAGGTGTACAAAGGGTATAAAGACCCTAAACGTGTAGGACATGTATAAGCTCTTCTTTCATAGTGCCCTTACACTTATTACAGTGTATTTATCCTGCTATTTAGCTTTAACTGCAAAAAGGTGCAAACCGTGGCTCCATCAGATAGACGAGAACGAGCATGCTTAAGTGATAGACATGAAGAAAAGAGAAAATCGCCTTTATCACGACACAAATCTACAAATCATCTTTGCAGTAACGTTGATTGCGGTTCTTGGTGTGTCCAGTATCTCGCCTGCATTCTATGATATTGAACAGGTTTTTTCAGAGCGGGCGGTGCTCCTGCTCATTGTAGTGTTCACGATTCCGGGTGTTCTTTTAACCCCTGTTTTAGGTGTGCTTGCAGACCGACTCGGCAGGAAAAAAGTATTGGTACCTTCGTTACTGCTATTTGGTATCGCCGGTGGCGCCTGCGCATTTGCGCGTGATCTCAACATCCTTCTAACGCTACGCTTCTTGCAGGGCATAGGTGCCGCGGCTTTGTGCTCGCTAAACGCCACGGTTATTGGTGACCTCTATTCCGGTAACCGGCTTGCGACCGCGATGGGCTACAACGCCAGCGTCATCAATATTGCAGTACCAAGTTACTTCCTCATCGGCGGCGCACTGGCATCCTTAGCATGGTACTATCCCTTTGCACTATCTGTAATTGCAGTCCCTGTGGGACTCCTCGTTTTGACTTCTCTTAAGAGTCCTGAGCCGAAGAATCATGAGGACTTCAAGCAGTATCTGAGCAGTGCCTTTCAGACTATAAAGAACCGGCAAGTCCTCGTACTCTTCTCCGCTACACTCTTTACTTTCATCATTATGTACGGTGCATACATCACCACTTTTCCGCTATTACTCGGCGACAAATTCCAGGCATCGCCTTTTATCATCGGGATTATCCTGTCCAGCGTGTGCTTGACCACCACGGTAACATCATCTCAATTCGGTAAATTAACGAAGCGCTACTCCGAGAAGACGCTCATAAAAAGCGTTTTTATCATTTATGCCATCGCATTATTCATCATCCCTTTCGTACGTAGCATCTGGCTGTTTATAATCCCAACAGCAATTCTCGGTTTCGCTCAAGGCGTGAACACGCCAAGTATTCAAACTCTTTTAGCTCGACTTGCACCTATTGAGCATCGTGCTGCCTTTATGTCGCTAAACGGGATGACGCTTCGATTAGGGCAGACTATAGGTCCTCTGTTATTAGGTGCAATCTACCTCGTATTGGGCTTTGAAGGCACTTTCTTCGTCAGTGCGGGTTTATCGGTTGCAATGTTTATTATGGTGCTGGTGCTGTTGAAGTAATCGTATTTTTTGGGGGGACGTCCCGTTTTACCCGGACACATTATTCGTTCGCAGACGTTTGTGATAACCCACAATAAAATAGTGCCTGTTTCGTTGTACCGGCATAAAAAGCGTTCTAACACTCAATTTGGCTTTAACGTCCGAAAATTACTGTGCAGCACCAATTTCCGAAGCAGAACGCGAAGTGGAGCAAGCAGAAGTTAAAATTGATGATGTGGCTACTCTGGCAACACGGATATAAAAAGGGATGAAGGCGAAACGCGCAGGGGGGATCGGGCTAAGCGAACACAGATGAATAAGCAAATAGTTCCGGATACCGCTACTTTCAAAAGGCAAACTGCGTAGATATTCGT
>JAPVWK010000004.1 GCA_028572065.1 Candidatus Methanophagales archaeon | reverse complement strand
TACAACAAATGGCAAGATACATAGCAGAGCGAGGAAAACCATTCTATAGGCTGGGCTTAGAAGAAAGCAAAAGGGATGTAAAGGAAGCTGAAGGATGGCTCAAGACTTTTCGAGTTTTTTATCTATTATTTCACGTGCTCTGTCCTCAAACTCATCTTTAATCGCGCGTTTTGTCGGTAAGATCTTTTTGAATGGGCATTCTTTGGGTCGGACTTCATTCTCGGGGCACACACCCAGCGTGTAGCCTCTACACCATACCTTCACGAAAACAGCCGGGTATTCTTCCACGCATAGCTTGTACATACGTATAGCAAGCGCGTTCATTTCCGGCGCTGCCCTCACACAGAGCCGGAGCATGAAGAAGTTAATCAAGCTGCGAACATTCATCGTCACTACATAGTGCGTATGCAACGCCATAGGTAAGACATACCGAGCCTCTTCTCTTGCAACGCCGAGCGCTCTCAGTTTTGTGTATGTCTCGTTGGCGCTTTTCATCGCATCGCGATATAGTTTCACGGCCTCATCATTTTCTCTTCGCTCTAAGTCAGGAGGCAGATAGTATTCAAAACCATTTTCTTCCATGTACCTCGTGCTCCGCGCGGTGTGGCTGGCTATCCTGTGCTCTAACAGCTCTCGGCTCAATGCAACGCTTATATCCGCAATATCAAAACTGAAGTAGATATGCTCAAGCGCCGAAGAATAGTCGTTATACGTAATCAACTCTACTATTTCGTTGGCACTTCGCGTCTCCGAAACACCGCTTATCCTCGCCGCTTCGGCAACCATGTCTAACCCGCCTTTAGTCACTTTTAGTAGCTTTACTTCCATCGTATAATTTCACCTTTGATACGAGGCGACAAGAAAGTATCCTTTTTCTTCGCCTGCGCCCCTGCGCTGGGATAGTTGAAAGAACCAAACATCACATTAAAAACCTCTTCTTTATCGTTTGCAATCAGGCTATTAGTTGCTTCTTTAAGTCCCTCAATAACCTCATATACTTCCGCTGTCACACAGGCACCCTCACTATTCATAACCACCACTCTTTCTCAAAATCTTGATGTTCCTGAGATAAAAAGGAAAAGTTTTAAAAACAACCCCTCTTTAAAAAGTTACTATGAAGATTAAATTTGATGGCGAGATTCAAGATGTCCGCGGTAAAAAGTTGGGGGATATTATAAAGGAACTTAGCGTAGATTATCAGCCGGGTTGTCTAATCGCTGTTGTATCAGAGAAAGAGGTATTGGAGTTAAAAAATGAATTCGCTATAAAAACAGGACATGGCGAAGTGAGGCTAAAGATAATTAAAGAAGAAGGGGGAGAGGAAGTAGAAAGTGCAGTATTGTCTTTATTCCTTAAGGAATATAATAAATTCCACAATGGTAGTGGCACGATAGCCTGGAAGACCGAGGATATAACCGCTATTGGGCCAATAGCAACGAATTTAGCAGTAGAAAAGAGTGAGCAGAGTTACAAGAAGTGGGATGTTTTCTTAGGCTTCGGCGGCTTTGACCCAAGTCAGACCTACCTGATGATAAGTAAACGAGACCATAAAGCGGCTTATGGTACGGGTGCCGATGCCGTGATAGGTAGATTAACGAGGGGTAGAACAATTATGTTGGATTTACCCGCGGGTGATGAAATAGAGAAGATACAGCCTATCGTGACAAAGGCGGAGCGAGTGGGGTTTTGCACTTCTGATTTGGATACGGCGATAGAGCCGAAGCAAGAGATATTCACGTTTGCCAAGGTAAAACTGTTTCGCGAGGCACCGATGTCGAGTGAACATTTCTTTTCTCTTGTAAGTAAAGGCGTTTTTAGTGTGGATGACCTAGCCTATTCTTACGTAGCGACGAAAGCTTTAGAAGGGCTTAGTTTGCCGGTGGAAAGCCTCAATTACCGGTCGAGATATTATCTGTCCGCACGGAATAGCGGGGTAGAGAAAGGGAAAGTATTTTTATATAAGGAAAGCAGACTGCCCAATCCGGCACACAATGTGTTTGCCGAAATAGTACAGGGTGGTGAATTGATAGATCACGCACAGAAGGGCGATACTATTTATACGATAACAGAACCGAAGTGGATGATGGTGGTAGGGAAAACGCAAAAGGAAGCGGAAGCGTTTTTTGCGCTGCAAGACATTGAGCAGGTGCGGGAAGGGAATGATAGCGACGATGCAATTGTCGTGGACCAGATGCCAGCATTGACAATGGATATTATGGATAGAGGATCGGTAAGGACGGTGGGAGTAGATGCGGAAGGTGTGTTCGAGGTAAACTTATTTTATGAAGCTGCACCTAAGACCGTATGGTATTTCAAGAAGCTTACAGGGTTGATACACCGTCCGATCGGGAATTTGAAGGTGCATTTCAATGTTCCCGGTGCAATGGTGTTATTTCAAGGTAGTGGCGACGAAGCGGGGACGCTCATGCCCGAGAACTTACCGGAAACTAAAGTAGATGTGGGTATTTTAGGTGTCACGAACATGTCCAGGGCAAACCGAGGGTTGATGGGTATCAGACTGTCGGATAGCGATACGTATGGGCCCACCGGTGAACCTTTTGATGGTGCTAACATCGCCCTTTCTCTCTCGAATTTCTCGGATTCTACTATTTCGTTCCTCAGCAAGCTGAGAGAAGGGGATATGATTTATGTGAAGGAGAAAGGCTAGCTCAGCTTATTTTTTGCGGTGGTATCCTGCACCAACCGGTAGAGTAGTAAGTGGTCTTTCGATCTCCGTCCCTTATCGAACAGTAAGTACGGATTTAACGTATACGTGTTTGGCGTTGCCCCATTACCTGGAGTGGAATCAACCCGCTAGTCTCAGCAACCTTCAAACTTTCTTTCTGAAATAAAGGTCGCGGGTGAACAGCACAGGCAGGATTTTAACCATAGGGGGGATTGAATCGCGAGGCGCCCTACATTAATTATGCAAGGCATCCGTTTAGTGCCCGAGTACTATCTGCGGTTATCTCAACTTCACGGCAGTCCCGTAAGCCAGTATCTCAGCCGCGCCTGTCATTACCATAGAAGTCATAAACCGCAGATTTACAACAGCATCCGCATCCATCTCCTCCGCCTTATCAGTCATCCGCTTCAATGCGATTTCACGCGCCTCACTCATCATCTCCGTGTATTCCTTTATCTCACCGCCGACAATCGTCCGAAAACCCGCTACTATATCCTTACCAAGGTGCTTCGCCTGTATCACATTCCCTTTTACAAGGCCTAAAACCGCTACTACCTCTTTCCCCGGAACAAAATCGGTATTCACAACTACTATGCTCATGGTCTCAAATCATCCTCCTTTATTTCATCTTTAAATCTTTTCCATTCTTTGTACCGCTCAAAACAGATTGCTAATATTAAAATAGCAGCACCGATACCCATCAGAGCCATGCTGACTTTTATGCCAAATAGCACTGTATAATCTCCTACCGCGGTGTTAAAGAGCGGATACATGCTATACGCGCCCAGAATCACCATCCCTGCGAGGAATACCAGCAAGCCCACCCATATCATCAACTTCACTGTTACTGTCTCCTTTTCAATCCCTCTTATTCAACAGATATGTTACTTCGTAAATACCCATTGCGAAACTGCCTCAAACACAGGTATAGGAGTTGGTGCATGTATTTCTTCGGCTTCCGCGGATATACAATACATATAAACCGTTGCTGAAGTTTCACATGTCTTGTCAGTTTCAGCCGTATTAAGCACCGGCAGTGCAACATCAGAATAAATTCCGAGGCAGCCCTAGCAAGGATTTGGCATCTCAATTATTTTCTTTGATTTCATTTGACCACGATTAAGACTTCCAATAAAGTATCCAGATCAATTTCTGCTTGTTTAAGTATTGATTTTAATGTTTTTCTGTCAATTTCTGGATGATTTGGGACAACAATAGTTTTTGTCTTCGTGGTTTCATCTTTTAAGACAATATGGCTCCCTTTCTGATGGTCAACATAAAAACCCAACCGGATCAATGCTCGGACAACTTTCCGAGCTGGTAATAACGTGAGTTTTGGCATTCCAATCACACACTAACAGCCACTTCTTGGATGCTAACGACATCAGGCTCAGGGACCGGCTGATTGTTCTTCTCAATAGACTCCAAATAAGCCTCTATTGCTTCTTTTGCGTTTTTCAAGGCCTCTTCTAAGTTCATTCCTTGCGTGATACATCCCGGTAATGCTGGAACAGTCACCACCAACCAGCCATCCTCCCCGGGCTCGATAACGACCTCGTATTTTTTTATCATCTTATCATAATAAGACGGGGGCCATATAAAGATAACCACCCCTGCAAATCATTTGATCTCTCGCCAAACGTAAAAGCGACTTAAAGTGTAAAGCCGCACCCTCAACTGACTTTAAATAGTATGCCAAAAATACCTATATTACAGAACACAAAAGCCTAAAAAAAGAAGGGGGAAAGGACAAAACAATGTTAAAGAAAATATTTGTAATTTTGGGTCTTGCATGCATCGTGTTGGCATCTTTTGGATTGGCATCCGCCACTATAACGAACGAAGGGTTTGATTACATTGCGGGACACATGGCCGGGTACGGCATTAATTCTTATGCTCCAATGTGGAGTCCTAATAGCACGCAGATAGCTTATATCCAGGACGACACCGAAAGAGCAGATGTGTGGGTCATGGATACTGATGGCACAAATAAGACACAGTTAACAACTTATGTTGACCTCAAGGTAACGGATCCTGACATCAAGGTAACAGGAATAGAATGGAGTCCTGATGGCACGCAAATCGCTTACATTATCCACGATCCGACTGGCAGATCCGGATATAGCAATACTATTGGGGTGATGGACTCTGACGGTAGCAACAAAACACGGTTAACAACCGCCAGATGTAGCTACTACCCTGCCTGGAGTCCCGATGGCACGCAGATAGCGTATAGTATTCGTAATCCAGCAGGAGGCCAGGAGCACAGTAATACTATCTGGGTGATAGATGCAGATGGTAGCAACAAAACCCAATTAACATACGGTTGGAACATTTATAAGCCCCTGTGGAGCCCAGATGGCATGAGAATCGCTTACGTATCTTATGCAACGGCAAATCCAAATATCCGAATCATGGATTCTAATGGTGGCAACACACGGCAGTTAGATCGCCCCAGGCTCACTTCTATTGACTATCGCTATGATAAAGACCCGAACTGGAGCCCAGATAGCACGAAAATATTGTTCTTGTCTCAACGAGATAGACCCGGTAACTGGGATATTTGGATAGTAAATTCTGATTTGAGTAATCCAACGTCTCTCACAGGACAAACACAAGGCAGTAAAACACGGCCTTATACAGATGTTAGCGCTTACAGCTACAATAATCCTACCTGGAGTCCAAACGGCACAGAAATAGCATTCACAACAGGTATTTCTGGTGCAGGGAATAGTGTTATTAGGGTAATGGACGCAAACGGCAGCAACAAAGTGCAACTATACCCCGAAGAAAGGACAACACTATTTAAGGGCTATTTCTCGGATTTAGGGTGGAGTCCAGACGGCTCTAAGCTCATATTTAGCGTGGAAAAAGACCAACGCAATAGTATAGGCATTTTAACGCTCGGAGAGTCAATTATCCAGACTGCTACACCTTCGGAAATACCAACTCCTGTGTCATCTCCGACACCCGCAACTCCGCTATTAACACAAGAAGTAGGGCATTTAGATGTAATATCCACACCGGCGGGAGCAGAAATATACATTGACGACGATTACAAAGGCGTTAGCCCGATAAGTATTGCCAATGTTTCTACGGGTAACCATTCGTTACGATTGACAATGACCGGCTATGAAAACTGGACGGCCACGAAAGTGGTAAAAGCAAATGAAACGTCTTCTGTTTCGGCAACGCTATTAGAAATACCTACGGCTACGTTTACACCGTCAGTACCTGCAGAAACACCTTCTCCACCAGGATATGAAGCGATAGTTGCAATTGCGGGATTGTTGACGGTAGCATATCTTTTGAGACGGCACAAGGAAGCATAAAATTTGATAATCGGACGCAGATGCACGCAAATAATCCGGAAGTTAAACGTAAGGCAGTTATTTTTCTGCGTAAATCTGCGTAAATCCGTGTGATATGCGTCCTAAATAGGTGGCAGTTATACGTTATATAGAGTGAAAAAGAGTAAAACGAAAGCCGAAGGTACGTTCACTCCTCAAGCACGAACTTAAAAGTAAGGATCATTACCGCGGTTATCATAAACAGGAATGCGGTTAGCAGCTTCAATTCCGGCAATACTTCTGCGATGCCCGATTCCCGGATGATCTTCTCGGTCGCGGATACCGCGGGCATAAGCACGGGGATACAAACAGGAATAAGCAGAAACGAGAGTAGCAATGTTTTGCCTTCTGAGAACATCACGAGCCCAGATACAAAAGAGCCGGCAAATGCGAGCCCCACCGCACCTAATAGACATACGAGCAAAAGAGCCGGAAATCTTGCGCCCAAGTCGAGGTTCAAAAAGATAATTGAGAACGGGATTAAGACACATTCCACGACAAACAGCAGTACAGTCCCATAAATGATTTTACCCGTGAGGATCGCTAAAGGTGAGCAGGGCAGTGTCTTCAAGCCGCCAAGCGTGCCTTTATCCGCTTCGCGTGCAAACGAAGTGGTAAACGTGAGAATACTGGCAAAAAATGTGATTATCCAGATTGTAGCAGCACCTACTTCCGGGCTTGTGCCTAGCGCACCACCGCTCCATGCGAAACTGCAGATCAGTACGGAGCCCAGCACGAACGTGAGTATAGATAGCATCTCATACGAGCGTCTGAACTCGGCTCTCAAGTCTTTTTCCGCTATCAGGTATGCAGTCTTCGGGAATTCATAAATTCCTGCATATGCCAGTACTGCCAAACAAATCCCTAATCCTGGTACTACCAATTTCGCTCACTTGCCCCTTGTAATAATGATAAATCATTCAAGATAAATAATAGTTGTTGGCTTTGGTAAGTCTTTTTCACTGAGTTCTGTTTTGATGTGTTTACTCCACATTCCGCACATTTTGATATAACAGATCAGCAAATTCAATTTTATAGAATGGATAGTTTATAGGAGGAGAAGATGAGGTGTGTTATTTGCGAAGGTCGGGAATTCGAGCTAATAGGGCAAGTTTTGAAAGTAGCAGGAGTTAAAAGCGAGTGATTGACTCTTTTGGATTTTAGGTTCTCTTCTAACCTTTTAAATAGCAATCAAATCCCAAATCAAAACAAACTTATTTGCGCCCCAAAAAACTTTAAATGATAAAACTAATCAAAGAACTGATGAAGAGATGACGCTATATGTAAAAATCACTGAAGATGGTTTTTTGTCAATTCCCAAGCGAAGCATCGAGAAGATGCGATTGAGGGCCGGTATGCAATTCAAATTGTTGGCGGACGAAGATGATGTTCTGGTTTTAAGGCTTGTGCGTGAAGAAGAGACTGAGACCCCGGTAGATAAGGGTTCTTTATTGCTTCAACAACAGGCGCTAAAGAATATCTGGGATAGCGAAGAGGAAGACATCTATGAACTATGATCGTGGCGATGTCGTCCTCGTTCCGTTTCCGTTTGTAACTTCGAAAGGAACATCGAAGAAGGCTCGACCAGCATTGATTATCTCTGACCATTCGATTGATAGACGTTTTGAGGACCTCATCATGGTTGGAATAACTTCGCGTATTGTAGAAGATATAAAAGAGACTGAATACATGATCGTTGATGGGACAGAAGCTTTTAAGTCTTCTGGTTTGGCAAAAACACCGGTAGTTCGGTGTGAATATATAATGACGGTACCACGCAGACTCGTTGCGCGAAGGTTGGGACGTTTACTCTATGAAACAATGAAGGAAATTGATAACAGATTGAAGGTGAGTTTGGGAATAAAGGATTAGGTTTAAACAATTGATTCGAGAATATGTTTAGAATAAAATGGCGATAGATTATGCGAATGTTCTGATGGTATAAATATAAAGAGCAAACAGGATTAAATATCTATCTCACCCACTAATTTACCCCTTTCCAGCACTATACCTTTATCACAAATCTTCCGCGTCCATTCCAGCGAATGAGACGATATTAACAGCGTCTTTCCGTGCTGGCTTTTTAGATAGTTCACGAGCAGGTCACACGTGTTCATGTCCAACCCGGAGAACGGTTCATCCAGTAATATCAAACCGGGATCATGGAGTAACGCCCGCACAATGTCCGCTCGCTTTCTCAAGCCATGCGATAGGTTCTTCACCTGCACGTTATACCAGCGGTTCATGCCTAAAAACTCAATAGTATCCCGGAACGCTTCTTCTTTCACGTCAAACAGTTTCGCATAGAACAGTAAGTTCTCCCGGACTGTCAGTTCGTCATACAGGAAACTATCGTGCGTTACTAGCCCAATTTCTCGTCTTATTTTGCAGTTCTCGAGGGCGTCCGTACCGAATATCTTTACCGTCCCCGAAGTAGGCGATATGTGCGTAGCGATTATCCGCAGCAGCGTGGTCTTTCCCGCGCCGTTGTGCCCGGAAAAAGCCATAAAATCGCCTGTGGCTATGTTCAACGACACGGAGTTCAACGCTTGCAAGTAACCATATCGTTTCGATACTTCACGGATTTCCACGGCTATTGCGTTGTTCGACATTTGGCATTCCCTATAAGCGCGTCTTATACTTCAATAAATACTTTTATGTGGCTATGGCATATTAAAGAAAATGGAGACTTTGGGCTGCTTCTATTCTATTACTCCAAGGCCATATTAAAAACATTATTAACCAGTAATGCTTAACATATTCAAGATAGAGGAAAAAGAACGGGGGAAGATATATCACATAAGGATTATTAATGAGGATATTGAGCTAATGATAACGTGGCATGCGATAGATAGGAGCGAGATGTGGGGGGTAGATGCGGATAATGTGATTAAGGCATTGGTATATCCTGAAGAGGTTGTTAGAGGTCATCGTAGCAGATACATAGCCCATAAAAGAGAGGGTACGCATTTAATCCGGGTTATTTATGAATATGATGAAAATGGGCATCCCGTTGTTATAACGGTGTATTTCCCGTATGCAGAACGATATTATAAAGGAGGAGGCACGTATGCAGATAAAATATTCGCCTGATGCTGATGTTCTATTGGTGAAATTGAGGGAAGGAAAACTCGTTGATTCGGTAGATGTTGCAGAAGGGTTGATTGCCCATTATGGAGAGGACGGCAGCGTGCTTGAAATAGAGATACTGGATGCCTCAAAGGTGGTGGAACTGAAGAATCTGAGTTTCTCTCTGACCGGTATGCTTACGGGTCACCAAACAGAGGGGGTAAAGGTATGATAAATAAACGAAACATTATTCTTGTAATCGCAGTAGCAATGTGCGTAGTTGCATCTTACGCTGCTTATGCTTCTACCGTAAGTGCCGAACGGGGTGATATATACTTCTTGTATCTACATGTGCCTCCTATCTCGGTTTGCTACCTCGCTTTTTCTATTTCGCTTATCGCAAGCATCGCATTCCTGGCTAAACGGAAGCTTGTGTATGACCGTACGGCAGAGGTATCGGCAATGTTAGGGCTGGTTTACGGCGCCGTGGCGTTAATAGCGGGTGCTATTTGGGCGAAATCCACGTGGGGTGCGTATTGGACCTGGAACCCCAAACAAACAATTACACTTATCCTCTGGATTGCATACATGGGTTATGTATCAATAAAATTATCAATAGGCAATGTCGAGAAGCGAGCGTTGGTCGGTGCGGTGTACAATATCCTGGCTTTTTTCCTCATACCGCTGAATTACTTATCGGCAATGCTGTGGTGGACTCCACACACTACGCTGTCGGAATTCACGATGACACCGCAAATAATGGCGGCATTGCTACTGAACATCGTAGCTGCAGCTACATTCTTCGTTTATCTCATGATAACGGCATCCGAAGTCAAGTATTTAGAGGAACGTGTGAATGTATTAATATACAAAAAAGGAGGTATGTAAACTAAGATGTACGAAATATTGGTTGTGTCGGTAATTTACTGGCTGGCGCTGCTGGCGATTTTTGTGTGGTTGAATCGTAGGTTAGCCGCGCTTAAGGAGCGGATAGCATTCCTTGAAGCAGGAACGTCCGAAAAAGGAGACGCAAAGAGATGAAAATAAAAACGGTCCATATTGTTGTTGCCGCGTTGGTAATCATAGCTGCTGTTCTCGCGTACGAATCTATTTCGTCAGACATCTGCCCGTATTTGCGAGTTTCTGAGATTACTACTGAGGGTGCACAAGTAGGCGAAAAAGTCAAGATTTTAGGCTCTGTCGTCAACACACCCACGGGTTGGGGCGAAGAAGGCTTAGATTTTGAACTTACGGATGGTAACGCGACAATCGCAGTTACGTACACGGGTAGCCTATCGCAAAACGTTAAGAAAGGCCAGGAAGTAGGCGCTATCGGTGTGCTGGATGCGCCAGATCATGTGACTGCGGCACAACTTGATATTAAATGCGCTTCCAAGTATGAGTAGCGGCTCCACATTCGGTGGGTGTACGCCCAAGCACTAAACCAAAGAATAGCTTTTAGATACAAAAAACACAGGAGAAGCCTCTGATTTATTCTGAGGTGGCATGGCTGGGCTTTTAATACGATTAAAAAGAAAGATTAAAAAGGGGTGATACGAAAAGATGATAACTAAAATTGGGATGAAGGCATTGGCAATCGCGATTGCCTTAGTGATAGTCGCAAGTAGCGTAGCGATGTATAGCGCAACAGATATGGGAAAAGGGCTCAGCGAAGGCGGCGGAAATGGTGTTATCGCACTTGTGACTCCGCCCTTTATCGGAGTTGCAGGCGCAAGTCCCGTTGACGTTGCTGCTCAGCGAGCAGGCACAACATTCCTCAAAGAAGAAGCGGGAATATCCGCATACACAAACGTAGGAGAAGCAATAGACATAGAAAAGTAAAATCTGTATTCAGAACTATCGAATACGAAACCAACGAGTACATCATCGGCTCTGTCCCGCTTCCAGACTACGAAGAGACCGAGGACGTTCACGTATATGTCCACAAAGAGGGATGGGTTGTAACTTATTATCTACAAGAAGAGGTTGTAGCGAAGATATTAGATTGGAATGATTATACCACGGATGAACAAATAACGGGCACAAAGCTTGAAGACGGTGTAAGTGTAGTTTGCAACGCTGCAGGCGTTCCGATAAGAGATCTGAAATACTACGACTTTAGATATCCAAATGCCGAAAAACTAATAATCATTGCAGATGCACAATGGACCGAAGGAACAGACACTTTTAACATAAAACTGCCCGGCGAGTTCGTATTCTATGATAGATCCTATTCACACTATGCCTACGATTCTCTGGGATCGACACTGAAAATTGATGAAAATGAGATTAGTAGTCTTGGGGCGTGTAATGATTATCCGGTAACGCATTACGGACAGCTCAGTCCAACTCAGCTTTCGCTTGATACATTTCATACCGTGAGCCTTTGGCATAGTGGAAATTTGAATAATTATAAAGGAGAATCATTTGACGCTATTGTGCTCGTATATAGAGAGGCATAAGGATAGAACATGAGAGCAAAGGCACTTATCGTATTTGTTGTAGTTTTAACGTTATATCTGCAAATAACAGCAGTTAGTGCTTCCCGGATAATCCTCGAAGATGCAGACACGATTTGGAATACTACTACCGCATATTCAGAAGAGCTGACAAATGTTACAAGCGATGTGAAAACAAGAATACAAACAGAATACGCAAATACTATCTATCACAACAACTTAAATCCAGCAACAGACTTATTTAACGTGACAACTAACGTAACACCAAGATTATTGGCAGAATATGCAAACACTATTTACCGCAATGAGCTAAAAGAAATTCCTGCAGGACTCGCCAATATCACAGGTGAAGTGCCACCGAAGATAACAATTGTACATGCAAACTCGAACTGTTATGAAGCTTTGACCTTTCCAAAAGAGCTTATACACGATACTACATCGCCGCTAATCACAAACGTAATCGCAACAGGGATAACGAACAATTCGGCAACGCTGAAATGGGATACAGATGAAATTGCTGATAGTTTGGTGAAATATGGTAAAACATCAGGGAGTTATACAGAAAGCGAAGTGGATTCATTATTTGTGAAAAATCATGCTATTGAACTAACAGGATTGTTGCCAGGCACTGGTTATTACTTTGTTGTAAACAGCACTGACCAGAGTGGGAATACAAAAGAAAGCATAGAGCAGGGGTTTGTTACTTATGAGATAACCGGGGTTAAACTGAACCCGGTCGCTGATGTAGGAATTGGAGAGCCCTTAGAGGTTAGCGGTATAACAACCTGTGAAGATGGGCATACGATTGTTGTTACCGTGAAAGGACCAAAAGAGCTTGTCCCCGCGACCGTTCCGGTCACAGACGGTACGTTTGATGCAACAATTGATACAACGGATGCACAAGCGGGAACGTATACGGTGAAAGCAGATGACGGATGTGGACATACAGATGAGACAACGGTGAATATTGGATTGTATTTTAGAGTTCACAACTTGAATACAGGCGAGAACTTCGCAACTATTCAAGCTGCGATTGATGATACCGATACAAAGGATGGGAATACGATTACGGTGGATGCGGGGACATATACAGAGAATGTGAAGGTTTACAAGTCTTTAACGGTCATGTCAACTTCGGGAAATCCTGCGGATACGATTGTTCAGGCGATGAATTCTAGCGACCATGTGTTTGAAGTGACTGCGGATTATGTGAGTATAATTGGTGTTACACTGACAGGAGCGACTGAAATGGTCTGGGGTATTGCCGGAATATATCTTAACGGGACGAATAATTGCAATATTTTAAATGACATCGCCACGAATAACAACTATGGTATTCGTCTCTCGTATTATTCCAATAGCAACATTATCTCAAACAACAATGTTAGTTCAAATGTTAACACTGGAATTTCACTCCACTTTTCCAGCAATAACGTCATATCGAACAACAATGTCAGCACGAACTTTGATGGGATTGCACTTCTGAGTTCCAGCAACAACACATTAACTAAAAATGTTATGTCAGAAAATGAGTACAACTTTGGCGTTTGGGGTGTTGAACTTTCTGATTTTATTCACGATATAGACACTACTAACAGAGTTAATGGTAAACCAATTTATTACTGGATTGGTGAGAGAGATCGAAGAATACCAAAGGATGCCGGCTATGTTGGCATTATAAATTCCACGGATATTGTGGTGAAAGATATGATATTAACAAACAATATTGATGGGATTCTATTTGCATACACAAGAAATTCAAGGATAGAAAACGTGAATGTATTAAAAAACAAGGTTGGGATATCTCTCAGGGAGGCTTCCAACAATACTATCTCAAATAACAATATTAGTTTTGGTCCTTGTGGAATTCGCTTCGATAAGTCTATTGGCAATGTTATATCAAACAACAATATCAATTCGCACAATTATTATAGGGGGATTTCGTTCTATGAATCAAGCAATAACATTATCTACCTTAACAATTTTATACACAACAGAGAAAACATTGTGACTTACGCATCAACCAACATCTGGAACTCCACCTCAAAAATACTCTACACATACAACGGCAAGACACACACAAACTACTTAGGCAACTACTGGTACGATTACAACGGAACAGATGCAAATGATGATGGAATAGGCGACACAGATTATCCCATAGATTCCGACAAGGACATTTATCCGCTGATGAAGCCGTTTGAGATTTACTTCACATCTGCAGAAACTATTTTCGATACAGGTCCGGGAACCTACCCTTCCATCTCGGGCACACACAACGGTACATTCAAGCCGTTCGATAATCTCAATGTTAGCAAGATGTACACATATCCCTGCGTGGGAACTGGCGGCCACAGCGAATCCGTGAGAATATGGGGCGACAGTGTGGATGTTAGTGGCACATGGGACGGTTACAACGGTGATTGGCATAGCATAACATTTCCCGAGCAGGTCACATTGCTTGCTGGTCACACCTACAACTACACCATCCAAACCGGCTCGTATCCGCAAATTCATCATACCGCTAATCTGTCAACTCCTACGGGATTCATGACCTGCTCGGAGTTCGTAGATGGGAACGGGAAGAGATACAAAGAGGGTGTTCCGGCGATAAAGCTGGAATGAAGTTTTTTAAAAAAGGAGAAAGAATATGGCAACAGTCAGCATCAAAAAAGGTTATTTGGAAATTGTAAACACTTTAGGTAGTGCAGATGCTATCGTTGAGAAAGCACTACGGAAGTATCTAATAGATACGTGTGTGGAGAGGATTGAGAACTCAAAGCGAAAAATCGCAGAACTTGAGAAGAAATACGACAGTAGCTATGCTGATTTTATCAAAATATTATCAAACGAAGAGAGGCTAAAAGGACTTGAAAAGATAAGCCAAGATTGGGAAGGGGATGTGATCGAGTGGGAATACTGGGAGAAGGAACTGGAAGAATGGAAAATGAGGTTAGAAGACATTTTGATGAAATCATAAATGTTGATTTGGTGGTAATTGGTTTTGATAATGCACCGGACATTAACGCCTTAAAGATGAAATATGGTAAGGACTACGTGCATCATCTTGATGAGCGAATACCTCATTTTCACGGAAAAGGGAAGAAAAACACCGAGCTAACGAATGAAATAAGTTTTAAAGAGTTCTTGGAAGAGATTAAATTGTTGAAAAGCGATGAAAAATGGGACATATAATCGTAAACCCTTTGTATTGGGAATATATAATCTCTTTGAAGTTCGTTTTCATATATTCCCAAAAGGGCTATGAATACTTGAATTTGATTGTATCAATTTAAAATGTGTAAAACTGCTTTACGCGTACTACAACGCAACCTCAAACAACGTGGGCCAGTTTTTACCGGTTATAAAGAGCCGCTCATGCTTTGCGTCATACGCAATACCGTTGAGAACACCGCACCGTGGCGAGCGCTCTTCCTCGCGTAACAGCCCATTCAAATCAAGCCAGCCGAGTACCTGCCCCGTTTCCGGTGATATTCGAGCAATGCGGTTTGTTGGCCAGACATTAGCGTATATCTTGCCCTGGATATACTCAAGCTCGTTTAGATTGGCAATAGGCACGTCCTTGTCGTGGACTTCGAGCCGCCTGAGTTCCTCGAATGTATCAGGATCCAAAAAGTACAGCGTTTGCGTGCCATCACTCATGATCAGGTGCGTGCCATCATGCGTGAGCCCCCAGCCTTCGGTAGGATAAGCGAATTCTGTGAGTAGCGAGAAGTTGTCTTTATCATACACGAAACCGACCTTCGACCGCCAGGTCAGTTGAATCAGCTTATTGCCCCAAAGGGTTACACCCTCACCGAAGAATTGATCTGGCAGAGAATACAGCTTTAAGACTTCGCCTGTTTCTAATTCGACTTTACGCACTGTAGAATTACCGTAAATACCTGTGCCTTCATATAGGTACCCATCGGCAAAGACCAAACCCTGTGTAAATGCGTTTTGGTCGTGAACGTATGTGTTGACCAGGTTGTAGCCGTAAACCGGAGTCGCGTATGTAGAGTTTAGTGTACCTGTAGGCCGAGGTGCTTCTTTATCAACGCAGCCGGCAACTAGTGCTAGCGCCATAATCGCTACTGCTACCATTCCGAGATTGTTCGTCATCAATTAAAATAGAATACTTTGTGTGATTAATTTGCAGCAGCAGTGTACTGGTTATTTTGTAATTGTTTAGTAAACCACCAGATTTCACAGATTTCCACACAACCCTTCTTTCCCAAAGAAAGTTTGATTTTTGATAAAAGTTTTTCTAAAAAGTTTTAGTGTTAATCTCGTGAAATCTCGTGGTTTCTTACCCCCTGCGATACAACCACAAAAAACCGGGTTCTTTCTTCGTAATACCGAAAAAATTAAATGTCATGAATACAAATATACTCATGCGTCACTCGTTTCCTATCACAGACAGAGCAGGTAGGAGAGAGAAGCAAAAAAATGGGAGGAATAATATAAAAAAAATGAACTTAAATAAAAGGTTTTTTTGTATAAGTGCAATAGCAGCGATAGCAATTCTTGCATTTGCGTTTGCAATTGCAACAGCGGGTAGTGACGGAGGAGTTGTAGAGCAAAACGGCGAAGGTGTAACAGTATCAGCTTCGGCTGTTACCACTTCGAGCATCAACTACCAGGGCAGGTTGACCGACAGCGCAGACGAGCCGTTGAGCGGGTCATACACAATAACCTTCCGGCTGTACGAAGTCGCTTCCGGTGGCACGGCGCTGGATACGGATACGCATGCGGTAGATGTTACCGATGGGTTGTTCAATACGGAAATAGACTTTGACCCGGAACACTTTGACGGGCGAGGGCTATGGCTTGGGGTAACAGTAGGGATTGATTCTGAGATGTCGCCGAGGCAGGAGCTGAGGCCGGTGCCGTATGCGCTGAGCCTCAAGCCAGGCGCGAATATCGTGGGAGCGTCATCTGTTGCGCTCCAGGCTGAGTCTACACATACTTCAGGCAGCGGCATTCGCGGCTATGCGTCTGCGACTTCGGGTACTAACTACGGGGTCATTGGGGAATCGAAGTCACCGGATGGCTACGGGGGGTACTTCTACAACAACGATGGTGGCACCGGCGTGTACGGGAAAGGCGACAAGTACGGGGGATATTTCACAACAAATCAGGGTGGAACATCGTGGAAAGATAAGACTACAGGCGTGAATGTGACAACTGATTATGACTACAGCGATGGTGTTTCTGCATCTACCTCTGGCTACCGTAGCAGAGGAGTTCGTGCCTATACCACTGGCGATTTCAGCTATGGCGTTCAGGCATCTACTACGGGTGACAACAGCTCGGGGGTTTTTGCATATACCTCTGGTGACGATAGCCCCGGGGTTATGGCAAGTATCTATGGCGAAAACAGCCCGGGCATTTGGGCATACAGTGATAAACACTACGGTGTGTACGGAATAGGCAAATCAGGCGGATACTTCACGACTAATCAGGCGGGAACGGGCTGGTCTGATAAAACAGCAGGCGTGAATGCGACTACTGCTTATGACTACAGCTATGGTGTTCAGGCACATACCTCTGGCGACTACAGCACTGGTGTTGATGCAGTTGCCTCTGGCGATCACAGCTTAGGAGTTCAGGCATCTACCACAGGCGGAAACAGCCCGGGTGTTGATGCGTATACCACTGGCGACGACAGCGATGGCGTTTCTGCATCTGCATGGGGCGAAAACAGCGTGGGTGTTCGTGCATACAGTGTCAAAGACTACGGCGTGTACGGAAAGGGCAAGTCAGGTGGATACTTCACGACTAATCAGGGTGGAACGGGCAAGTCTGATAAAACCGCTGGCGTGAATGTGACAACTGCTTATGACTTCAGCGATGGACTTCGTGCACATACCACTGGCGACTACAGCAATGGTGTTCGTGCACATACCATTGGCGACTACGGCAATGGATTTTCTGTAGATACCACGGGATACAAGAGCTTTGGAATTTATGCACGTACCTCTGGCGAGAACAGCGATGGAGTTTCTATACATACCTCAGGAGACAGCAGCAAGGGAGTTCGCGCATATAGTGCAGAAGCGGACGCAATCTATGCAGACACAGGTAAATCAGATCACAAATACGGCGTAAAGACTCCAGACAAGATGTGCGCCAGGGAAGGCTACGACACAAGTTGTAGTGACATAGCCGAGTACTTCTCTGTTGCCGAAGATCCAGAACCCGGCACCGTAATGGTCATCGGAGAAAATAGCAAACTGCAATGCTCCACAAAAGCTTACGACACCACAGTCGCAGGCATCGTGTCCACAGCACCCGGAGTCTCACTCGGCACAAACGATGACGGCAACATTGGCGAGAAACTTATTGCAGTCGCAGGCCGTGTGCCGTGCAAAGTAGATGCAACTTACGCGCCGATAATGCCAGGCGACCTGCTCACAACTTCGGATACGCCGGGTCACGCGATGAAAGCGACAGACCCGCAAATAGGCACGATCCTCGGTAAGGCACTGGAACCGCTTGACTCGGGCACAGGCGTAATCGAAGTACTGGTGACGCTGCAATAGCACGGGAAAAGGAAAAATGAACAAACAAATCGTGTTGATACTTGTGGGGCTGCTCTGTCTCACGAGCATCGCATATGCACAGGTATCCACGAACTACGACCTGAGCTGGCACGTTCTAAGCGGTGGCGGTGGTCAGATGGATTCTGCCAGCTACGTACAGAGAAGCACCACCGGGCAGGTTATCGGGTCTTCTGAGAGTAGTAACTACCGCATGGGTGCAGGATACTGGTACGGGACTGTTTCTGCGCCAACGCCAACGCCAACGCCAACGCCAACGCCAACGCCAACGCCAACGCCAAAAATTAAATTCGACACTGGCTCCGGTACATATCCCAGCATCTTAGGCACGCACAACGGTACATTCACGCCAACACAAACGATTACGGTAAGCAAACTGTACACGTATCCATGTGCAGGCACAGGCGGGCATTCGGAACACGTAATATTCTGGAACGTGTCCTGCACAGTTGCAGAAGAAACTTGGGCTGGCTATCAAGAAGCAGAGTGGTCGTATATCCACTTCTCGGTACCGTTTACGTTGGTAGCAGACGAACAATATAGCTTCTCTATTCGTACAGGCTCGTATCCGCAGGTTATACACAGTCCAACGCTTTCGACTGCAAATGGTACAATGAACTGCACGGAGTTCGTGGATGCGAATGGGAAAAGATACAGCGATTGGATGCCTGCTATACGGTTGGAATAAACGCGAAAACAGGGGGATAGGGGGATTTAAGCCCCTTATTCTATTTTTGTATAGAACGAATATTATTTCTTTGGTAAAGCTTTCTTTTTAAGAAAGGTTTTATCTGACCTTTATTAATGGCGTGTCAGCTTTATTAAAATCATCATCTCGCCCAACAACTAACTTATCGTACTTAATTATTGCCGTAGCAACTGCAAATGCGTCTGCAAGGGATATTGTATGCACCCCCTTTATCTTACCCGCTTCTTTCCATATCGCATTATCTGTAAATAGGAACTATTTTCAGGCGGGATACTCTCAAATTACGCACTTTTTATCTCAGCTCCAGATTCTTCGCTATTCTTATATCAGCCGCTCTTGCTTCTTCTACAGCTTCTTTCGTGGTTCTGCCTTTGAATAACTCTCGCAGTGAGCCCTTCTCTTCAGAAATATCCGGAAATGGCGTCAGTAAAATGCCCCTCTCTGACTCTACCACGATTGCTCTATCTATGAATCCCATTTTTTCACGCAAATTCTTTGGTATTGTCGCCTGCCCCTTCTTTGTTATTTTAACTACTGCCGATTCCATCTCTCTCACCTATACCTCATAATATAATAACATTTTGTAATACTTGAAACATATGGTATTACTAGAATATGAAGTATTACTACCTTAACCTCTATGTTGATCTCATATCTGTTAGAAGTTAATTCTTGCCTCTGCAATTCTGCTACGCTTCTGCAGCTAAAATTACCGCCGGGGCCTCATTTTTAGCGAAAAATTTAAATCTCATGAATCTCAATATACTCATACTTCTCTCATCGCCCATCACAGACAGAGCTGGTAGGAGCGAGAAGCAAAAAAATGGGAGGAAGATTTAAAAATGGATAAAACCAAGAATAAAATGTTTTTTTGTATAGGAGCAATAGCAGCGATAGCAATTCTTGCATTTGCGTTTGCAATTGCAGCAGCGGGCGGTGACGGTGGAGTTGTAGACCAAAACGGCGAAGGTGTAACAGTAGCAGCTTCGGCTGTTACCACATCGAGCATCAACTACCAGGGCAGGTTGACCGACAGCGCAGGCGAACCGCTGGGCGGGTCATACACTATGACCTTCAGGCTGTACGAAGTCGCTTCCGGTGGCACGGCGCTGGATACGGATACGCATGCGGTAGAGGTTACCGATGGGTTGTTCAATACGGAAATAGACTTTGACCCGGAATACTTTGACGGTCGCGGGCTATGGCTTGGGGTAACACTCGGGATTGATTCAGAGATGTCGCCGAGGCAGGAGCTGAGACCGGTGCCGTATGCGCTGAGCCTCAAGCCGGGTGCGAACATCGTAGGAGCGTCATCTGTTGCGCTCCAGGCTGAGTCTACACATACTGCTGGCAGCGGCATTCGCGGCTATGCGTCTGCAGCCTCGGGTACTAACTACGGGGTCGTAGGGGAATCGAAGTCACCGGATGGCTACGGTGGATACTTCTACAACAACGATGGTGGCACAGGCGTGTACGGGAAAGGCGACAAGTACGGGGGATATTTCACAACAAATCAGGGTGGAACATCGTGGAAAGATAAGACTACGGGCGTGAATGTGACAACTGATTATGACTACAGCGCTGGTGTTTGTGCACGTACCTCGGGTGACAATAGCTATGGGGTTTATGTAGATACCACGGGCGACGACAGCCTTGGAGTTGTGGCAGGTACCACGGGCGACAACAGCCTTGGAGTTGTGGCAAGTACCACAGGCGACGACAGCTATGGGTTTTTTGCACAGACCATGGGCGAAAACAGTTATGGGGTTATGGCAATTACCCATGGCGAAAACAGCGATGGCGTTTGGGCACGCAGTGACAAACACTACGGCGTGTACGGAGAAGGCAAATCAGGTGGATACTTCACGACAAATCAGGCGGGAACCGGCTGGTCTGATAAAACAGCGGGCGTGAATGCGACTACTGCTTATGACTACAGCACTGGTGTTCAGGCACATACTACTGGCGACTACAGCACTGGAGTTGATGCAGTTACCTCAGGCGATCACAGCTTAGGAGTTCAAGCATCTACCACAGGCGAAAACAGCCCTGGTGTTGATGCGTATACCACTGGCGACAGCAGCGATGGCGTTTCTGCATCTGCATGGGGCGGAAACAGCGTGGGTGTTCGTGCATACAGTGTCAAAGACTACGGCGTGTACGGAAAAGGCAAGTCCGGCGGATACTTCACGACTAATCAGGGTGGAACATCGAGCAATCCCACCGAGGGCGTGAATGCGACAACCACTTATGACAAAAGCGATGCAGTTCGTGTATCTACCTCTGGCGACCACAGCGATGGAATTGATGCATCTACCTCAGGCGACTACAGCAAGGGTATTCTTGCACGTACCGATGGCTACTACAGCATTGGAGCTCGTGTAATTACCACAGGCGACAACAGCAATTGTGTTCATGTAACTGCCTCTGGCGACACCAGCTATGGTGTTCTTGCATCCAGTGTTAAATCGGACGGAATCTATGCAATTACCGGCAGATCAGACCACAAATATGGCGTAAAGACCCCGGACAAGATGTGCGCCATGAGCTACGACACAGGTTGCGCCGACATAGCCGAGTACTTCCCTGTTGCCGAAGACCCCGAACCCGGCACCGTGATGGTCATCGGAGAAGATAGCAAACTACAATGCTCCACCACAGCTTACGACACCACAGTCGCAGGCATCGTGTCCACGGCACCCGGCGTCTCACTCGGCACAAACGAAACCGGCAACGCAGGCGAGAAACTCATTGCAGTCGCAGGTCGTGTGCCATGCAAAGTAGATGCGACTTACGCACAGATAATGCCAGGCGACCTGCTCACAACTTCGGATACGCTGGGACATGCGATGAAAGCGACAGACCCCGAGATCGGCACGATCCTCGGTAAGGCACTGGAACCGCTTGACTCGGGCAAAGGTGTGATAGAAGTGCTGGTCACGCTGCAATAGCACGGGAAAAGGGAAAATGAACAAACAAATCGTAGTGGTACTTGTAGGGCTGCTCTGTCTCACGAGCAACGCATATGCACAGGTATCCACGAACTACGACCTGAGCTGGCACGTTCTAAGCGGTGGTGGTGGTCAGATGGATTCTGCCAGCTACGTACAGAGAAGCACCACCGGGCAGGTTATCGGGTATTCTGAGAGCAGTAACTACCGTATGGGTGCAGGATACTGGTACGGGGCGGTTTCTGTGGATACACCACCTACAACCGGCACTATCCACATAACTTCGTCACCTTCTGGTGCCGCGATAGAATTAGATGGCGAAAGGGCTGTTGGTCCTATGTCAACAACACCAACCACGATTACAACGTCCCCCGGTACCCATACGATTAAGTTCACTCTTGCTGGTTATCAGGATTGGTCAACCTCGGTAGAGGTAACGGCAGGTGGAACATCTCACGTACATGCAACATTGACGCCAACACCAAAAATCAAATTCGACACAGGCTCCGGAACATATCCCAGCATCTCAGGCACGCACAACGGTACATTCACGCCAACACAAACGATTACGGTAAACAAACTGTACACGTATCCCTGTGCAGGCACAGGCGGGCATTCGGAGCACGTACTACTCTGGAACGTGTCCGGCACAGTCGCAGAAGGAAGTTGGTCGGGCTATCAAGAAGCAGAGTGGTCGTATATCAACTTCTCGGTACCGTTTACTTTGGTGGCAGACGAACAATATAACTTCTCTATTCGTACAGGCTCGTATCCGCAGGTTATACACAAGCCAACGCTTACGAATGCAAATGGTACAATTAACTGCACGGAGTTCGTGGATGCGAATGGGAATAGATATTACGATTGGCTACCGGCGATACTGTTGGAATAAACGAGAAAGCATGTGATTAAGGGGATTAAAACCCCTTGTTCTATTTTTTAGGGTAGATACACTCTAACTGCCACCGATTCAATTCTGCGTTAATCAGCGTTAATCGGCTTGAAAATCATTGGAAAATGATACAGTTCTGGTAAATTATTATTTGTGAGTTCCCACGTGTATATTCTTTACTCTAATTCCTTTTTCAGTTTCAAAGCTTCTTCTTTGAGTTTCAGTGTTTCCTCTTCTTGCTGGATAGCCTTTTCTTTACTCTTTTTTGCATCCTTTAAAATGTCATCAAATTCTTTCGCGCCTGTTAATTCCTCTTTTTCTTCTGCTTCCTTTGTAATCTCTTCTAAATCATCCTTTACGGCTCGTATCACATTTAAGCTAGCATCTATGTTCTTCAGTTGCCTGTTTAACCTTTTCAAAATCCTCTTTCTTTTTTTATTCATTTTTAAGTGTCTGTCCGCTCCTTGAAATCTTTTACTCTGCGTTCCAACGCCCTTTTTATTCGGTCATTCTTCGCGGTTGTGTTCTGCTGCTTTTATCCTACGCTTAACGTTTAAAAATATAATTGTATCTCGCTTAAACAATACTACCGCATATATTTCCGTGCGAATGTTGCAATAAACGCAGCCCACATGAAAGTTCCGAATATAGCTTCGATGCGTCAGAAGCAGGGTGATGTTGGATCAGAAACAGTTCTAAATAAGCCTCTAGGACATATAGCGAACTTATTAATAATTAGAGGTATATGGATAAAATAACATGACGAATCTTGACGACTTGAAAGGTTTACTGCACCGAGGCGATAAAGAAAAGGCATACGAATTAATAAAAGAAGATAAAGGTATCACTGCTGGAATTTTAATAAATGAGGGAATCTATTTTGGTAGTATTGGAAATTATAAACTTTCCATTTCTTATTTAGAGTTTGCTGTAAAAATTAGCGAAAATAACGAAATCACGGAAGGAGCACGGGAAAACTTAGCAGTGGCTTATATCAAACGAGGAAATGCTTATAGCGAATTAAAGGAGCATGAGAAAGCGATTGAAGATTACAACAAGGCAATAGAACTCAATCCAAACGTTTCTCAGGCTTACTATAACCGTGGACTTGCTTATGGTGGATTAAAACAGTATGAGAAAGCGATCAAAGACTATAACAAGGCAATAGAGCTCAATCCAAACGATGCACAGGCTTACAACAACAGAGGAACTGCTTATGATGGATTAAAGGAGCATAAGAAAGCGATTGAAGATTACAAGAAGGCAATAAAACTCAATCCAAATCTTACTCTGGTTTACAACAACAGAGGAACTGCTTATGGTGGATTAAAGCAGTATGATGAAGCGATAGGAGATTACAACAAGGCAATAGAACTTAATCCTATATATGCTCTGGCTTACATCAACAGAGGAAATACTTATGGTGAATTAAAGCAGTATGATGAAGCGATAGGAGATTACAACAAGGCAATAGAACTTAATCCAACATATGCTCAGGCTTATAACAACAGAGGAACCGTTTATCATGAATTAAAGGAGCAGGAGAAAGCGATTGAAGATTTCGACAAGGCAATAGCACTCAATCCAACATATGCTCATGCTTACAACAACAGAGGAACTGCTTATGGTAAATTAAAGGAGCAGGAGAAAGCGATAGGAGATTACAACAAGGCAATAGCACTCAATCCAACACATCCTCATGCTTATGCAAATCGTGGAATTACTCAGCTTCAAACAAATGAAGATTTAGACAAAGCGATTGAAGATTTTAAGCAAGCAAGAGACCTTTTTGAAGGAAACGATAAAGAAAGGATGCTTGGGTTTATGGAATGGGCAAAGGCAAGGAAGGAGTTGAACATGAAGGATTGGGATGATTTTAGAGAACGCATGAACGAAGCAAAAGGAATATTTGAGAAAATCAATGACCCTTTATCTCTTTCATTTGCCGCTTCTATAAAATTCTCTTATCTTGATGAGGATTTAGATAACGCTTTAAACATCCCTGATCCAATAGAAGCGTTAAAACAGATTGAAAACGCATTAAAAAATCCTCCTGAGGTTGAGGGATTAATTGACCCTGAGAGAACGATATTTGGTGCTAGAATTTCTTCTTTTGCAATCTTAAGCGAGTTTATTAGCTCTATGAGGGGCATTGATGAGAACACGGATTTGGGAGTGGTTAAAGCAGAACTTACTAAATTGCTTGGTGATTCAAAAGAAGTGGAAGAAGCGTTTGAATCCGTTAATTTCGCCAAAGGAAAGACGGCAATTGTGGATATAGTAGACGTTATAAACTCGACAAAAGAAGAAATAGGAATAATAGAACATTTACCAAATAAAAAACAGAAGGCAGTGGAGATACTAAAAAAATATTGGTCACGACTCGGTCCCGTCATAAGAATAATGAATGGTATCTCAACCTGTGAAATTGAAAATATTACATTGATAAGAGAAATAAGAGAGATGAGAAGTGAGTCGAGAGCGGGATTTGCTGAAATGCGGGGTGGACTTGCTGAAACAAATGCGATAATCTCAACAGGGTTCGAGAAACTTAGCGTGGAACACAGGGAGATTTTAGAGAAAATCTATGAGACAAAAAATATTCTGCTGCAAAAGGATGTAGCGAATGCAAGGTATCGAATAGAATTCCAGGCGCCACTTATTTCTTCCATTTCACCTATTTCACCAAAAATTATTGTTGACATCCCTATGGGAAACCTAACGGAGGAGCAAATAAAAGAAAAATCAGAAGAGATAACGGATAAAATGAAAGATCTGGGCGACAAAGTGAAGAGTGAGTTTTTAGAGGCGATTAAGCGTGTACCGGAAACGGGTGAGAAGCTTCTGAAGCGGTTGAAGAAACCGAAAGGCTAATAGTGCTGGAGCTTTTGTTTATAGCTTACTAAACGTATCGCCGACTATTTTAGAGTTCTTCAAGGAACATAAACTCGGGACCGGATAACCGCATTGCCTTTGCCACAATTTCATTTTCTCTTGTGAAGAAGTGCCTTGCAGCTTTGGTGGGTTGCAGCAGCAAGCGTGGCATTGTCACAGTGCGAACTCTTTGTCTTCTGTCACACGCTCGAGTACGTAACCGAGTTCAGCAACGTTTACAGCAGAAATGCACGCAAAAAACCCCACAAAAGTCGAATCTACAAGCGTAAATGCTTTCTCATGTAACCCTTCCTCTTCGAGAGAAAAGGCCACGAGGATAGATGTGTCAAGGGCAAGCGGTTCAAGTCCCGTTCTCCTTGTAGCCCATCCTAAAGACCTCAAGGGGGCTCTTCAAAAGTTTTGGTGTTCTACCTGTCTGCTGTTTTGCAAACTCAAGAACCTCAGCCGCACTGCGGAGCTTCCCCGTGTAAGGCTCAAGAGCACGGCTTAAAAAATCTTCTGCGCTCATTCCTTCTCGCTCTGCAATAGTGAAGAGTCGTTCTGCAAGTCCTTTCCTCAACATTAAAGTTGTGTGTGTGTCTCTCCCATTTAACCTCTTATTACTCGGCATTCTCTAAAAGACTATTGTACAAAAATGCTCATTATCTCCACCATCACATTTCCATCATCCTTTGAAAACGTTGTATTCGCATTACACGCCTAACCCTCCATCCGCACCCAACTCACCCCTTCCTCATCCTCCGTCACCTTCCACACATATCCCTTATAATATCATTCACATCCTCTAAATGCGTAATAAAAAATATCTGCCGCTTTACAGCACCCTGTAACTCATCCGATCAAAATCCCCACTTTCTCCTAATGTAATTCCCATTACCGCATATATTTCCGTGCGAATGTTGCAATAAAAGCAGCCCACATGAAAGTTCCGAATATAGCTTCAAAACTTGCCAAGCCTTGATAACATCCAGGGTTTGGGTGATAACCGCCGTATCCAGGCGTAGCTGCTGTTACTACGCTGAAGTATAGGCATTCCCAAAAAGAATCTGCTGCTTCTACTCCATGTCCAAGCCAATATACAAATGCGAGGACAAAAACGGTTACGAGCCAGGTTGTTATAACCCGCCAAGGATGAACACCATAGCCAAAGATATATTGGATAGGAAGCTCTAAAAATCCCCAATCTATACGTCTTTCTTTCTCAAGAAATTCTTTATGTTTATCCTCTAGCTTCTTTAATCTCAATTTACGTATTAGCTTTAAGAACGGGTTTAAAGAGAACATTTTATACTTTTGTTTTCTTTTTGCTACCATTTCTCGATAGAAATGGTAATCAGCTAATGCTCGATTGCCTCTCCTCTCATTTGTTATTTTTGCTTCTCGGCAAGCTATTTCTTGTGCTTTTATTTTATGAAATTTTGCATCTTTAAATGAGAGGTCATAAATATTTGCATTGGAAAAATCCAAATACCGTTTTATTGTTGCTTTTTCAAAAAGGACACTGCCTTCTATTATTGCTCCAGAAAACATGACCTCACTTATTATTGCTTTTTTAAAAGAAACAGCGTAGGATGCTCTTATCATTGATTTACCTATTGTCGCTTCTTTTAAGAAAATATATCCATTTATTCTTGCCCTTTCAAATGAAACATTTAATCCTATGGTTGTGTTTATAAAAATAACACCTCCGTTTATTATCACCTTTCTAAATCTAAATCTCCCCTCTATCTCGGCATTAGCAAAGTTGATTTCCCCATCTATCTCGGCATTAGCAAAGTTAACATTACCTCCTATTTTTGTCTTTTTGAAGTTTAAATCCCCTTTAAGTCTCCTTCCGGAAAGATCAATCTCCGGGAGAATACATCCTTCAAAATCCGATATTCCTTCTCCTATTTCTCTATAAAACTCACTCAGTGTATCGTTTGCACATTTATAATCCCATTCCTCATGAAGAAGGCAAAACCCCTTTTCTGAGTTATGAAGAGCTTCTCTATGGCATCTACTTCCATCCCATTTCTTATATTCACATTGCACGCCTACCCCTCCATCCGAACCCAACTCACCCCTTCCTCATCCTCCGTCACCCTCAACACGTACTCCATATAATCCTTCACGTCTTCTATGTGCGTAATCAAAAATATCTGCCGGAACTTCTTCGACAGCTCATTCAACGCCGTAATTATATTCCGCTTCCGAAGCGCGTCCTGCGACCCGAAAATCTCATCCAGAATAATAAAATTCGTTTGAATCGCGCTTCTTTCCGTGACAACCGCAGAAATCGCCAACCTCAAACACAAATTCGCTAAGTCCTCCTCACCACCCGAAAACCTGTTTATTTCGTACGGCGTCCCATCATCGTAAATAAACACATCATAATTCTCATCCAGCTCAAGCTTATTGTATTTGCCATCCGTTAACATCCTTAGCATATCCGATGCGGAATCAGAAAGCATCGGCCGAATCATACCCACCATATACACCTTGAAGTCGTTCATTATCTTCTCCAGCAAATTCAGATACATAATCGCCGTCTCTTCATCCTCTTTCTCGGCTATTAACCGTTTCTGCTCCGTTATCTCCGCCAGCACATGCTCTATGTCCTTGCAGACGTTCTCGAATTCGTTCCGCTTTTCCAATAGCTTCAGCTTCATCTGGCTCAATTCCTCGTGCTTACGTTCATATCCGGTCTTCTGTGCTACATACGCCATCTTATCAAACGCTAAATCGCCTATCTGCCGTTGCAACGCAGTTATACCCTCTACAACTTCGCGTCCCAAGTCGCTTAACCGCTGAACGTCATTCTTAACCGCGGCCGTCCTCGTTATTTCCGCACGTAACCCCACTATATCTCGATATACCACTTCAAGCCGTTTTAATACAGAAACAACGTCTTTGTATGCGTTCTCATCAAACTCTACATTCATGATAGGCGCCAAATCGGTTATTACCGATTCCAACTCTTTATTCCAGCGATTCAATTCACGCTCTTCTTGCTTTATCTTCACCTCTAACTCTTTCCGCTGCATAACTCGTTTCTCAAGCTCGTTTAGCTTTGAAATAACTGTTTTATATACGTTTTCGTCAAATTCGATACATTCAAAAACTTTTAACTCTGCTAATAAAGCATTTAACTCTGCTTTCCTGCCTCGTAATTCTTTTCCTTCTGTCTCTATCTTCACGTCCAAAGCACGCTTTTTCGTTAGCCGTTTCTCCAGGTCCTTGTCCTCAATTATTGCTGAACTCTCTTCTTTCTCCTTAGACGCCAGTTCGTCTTTCTTAGTTTTGTATTCGCGAACACCCGAATGATATATCTCCTTCTTGGCTACTATCTCATCACGCAACTTCTTTATCAACACCTCGTAGTGCGTTTCCAATTGCCGTTCGCACATCGGGCATTCCCCATCAGGACCTAACTCCACTATCTGCTTCTTCTTCGCTATGCGCTCCATTATCTCCTGCTTCGTTTGTAACGCCGTAGATTTAAGTGCGCCAAGTGACGAATGCAGGTGCTCCTTTTGTTTTCTTAACGCTTCTATCCTACCCCGCACATCATCCAACCGTTCCTTGAGACCTTCAAACTCTTTGCGCTCGGCTCTCAAACTCGTTGCGTTCTCTTCTCTTACACCTAGTTCCTGTATCGTCCTCTGTTTTCTTCTCTGTAGCTCTTCCTTTTGCTGATATTTAGCACGTATAACCTCCAGTTCTTCCTTTTGATGCACTTGCGATTCAATCGCAGCTTCGAGACCTGCGAACTCCGATATTTCCGTTTTCAACCCTTTTAGCACTTCTTCTCGGTTCCGTATCTCCGCGGTTGTATTCTCCTTTCGCGTCAACAGCTCTTTTTTACGCCGATAGTTCTCACGTAGCGCCACCAGCTCCTCCTTTTTAGCCCGTGCCGCGAAATACTGCTCTTCTTTGTTCTCTATCGCAACAAGCCTATTAGTCTTAGCAAGCAAATCCGTAAGCTCTCTTTCTTTTTCATCGCACCTCTTCCTCGTATTCTCTAAGTCGCGTCTTTTCTCGCCTAACTTAGTGCTCAATTCCACGTAAATATCGTATTTTCGTGTCGCGGTCTCCAGCTCGTGCCTGGCGGTTTTGGTTTCAGTTTCTTTCACCGTCTTCGAAGCTTCCATATCCGTTATAACAGGCAAAAGCACCTCTTTCGTCTTACTCTGTTCTTCGTATTTGGTGTTAAGCACTTCTAGCTTCGTAGTACCTTCTTTATCTACGGTTGCTGATATTATGCCCTCTATCTTCTTTGCTTTGTCTCTTTTATCTGTCCTTATCGTCTGTACGCTCTTTTCTATCCGTTCTATACCAAGCATACGCAGTATGAGCTTTTTACGTTCCGCTGCTTTCATTGACGACAGTGCATTCAACTCTTTCTGTCGCGCGAAAACCGAAGTGAAGAAAGACTGGTAATCCATACCGATTTTATCTTCTATTACTCCTGTTACCTCTTCCGCGTTGTTAGTTAGTAGTTTACCATTAATAAGAAGGCTTGCTTTTGGCACTAAATTCTTGCCTGCCATTTCTCTTAACACTTTATAGCTGTCACCTTCCAGCTCGAACTCCAGGGCTACACGGCATGCTTCATTTTGTGGCGTACCCTCACGTTTTATGAACTCCTTCTTCGTCCTTGCTGCGTGATGCCCGAACAGGACCCAACCTATCGCTTCTACTAAAGTCGTTTTCCCTACGCCGTTCAATCCGATAATACCTATAACGCCATCCGGGAACTCGACTTCCGCATTCTTATATTTCCGGTAATTCCGTAGTGTTATCGCTTTTAGTAGCATATCGCCATCTATTTCACCTCTTCCTAATTTGTTGGTAGTGTTTCATCTTTGGTCTGAATTCGCCTCATCCATAAATGGCATGATGCCAACGCATGATTTACTTATTCGCTAAATCCTCTTTTAATATTCTTAAGGTAAATATTTTAGCATTTTAGTAGATCGTGAAAACACGACTAAACTGTTGCGACGCAATGGTATTCAGATAAAGGGAATGGTTGACTGCGATGAAGATAGGCGTAATTGCGATACAGGGGAATGTGGAAGAGCACGTCAGGGCACTGGAGAAGACGCTAGCAGAGCGCGAAGAAAAAGGCGTGGTAGTTACGATAAAGCATAGAGGACTAGTTGAGTCCTGCGATGCCATTGTCATACCTGGCGGAGAGAGCACAACCATTGGTAGGCTAATGGACCGAGAAGGTATCATTGCCGAGCTAAAAGCAGCCGCGGACGAGGGTAAAAAGATAATGGGCACATGTGCCGGTCTGGTATTACTCGCGAAAGAAGGAGATGCCGAAGTCGCAAAGACCAACCAGCCATTACTCGGCTTAATGGACGTGAAAGTGAAGCGGAACGCATTTGGCGGGCAGAAGGAATCTTTTGAGGCGTTGCTAAAGCTGAGTATTTTTGACGATGTTTTTCCGGCTGTGTTCATTCGAGCGCCAATTATAACTCATGCCGCTGATTCCGTAGAAGTGTTAGCCACGCTAAAGGGGCATATAGTTGCAGCTAAACAAGCGAACATACTAGCACTTTCTTTTCACCCGGAACTTACGGAAGATCGAAGAATTCATCATTATTTCCTTGAATAACTCTCTTTAAGGAAAAGTAAAAGGCAATCCCTGGTTTTCCTTATAGTATAGAGCCCGCACCTATCAAGTGCCATCTTGCGCTTATTTTCCTGCCGATTGCGACACGAGTGCCTTCTTTTGCACATATGGGGCGGCTTAGTTTTACATTTACCGTGTCCTTCGTCACTCGTTTTACCTCGCCCATCGTGATTGATGTACCCACGCTTAGCATTAAACTTTCACTCACTTTTATCGCCGTTATCTCCATCTCCTTTGCCACACCGACAACACGCTTAAGTAAATGAAATTGGATAGAAAGTTCAGTCCGGGTCGGTGGCAAAGAGCCAACCAGGCCCACACACTGCCCCACGAGTGAGTCCTCAATAGTCATGCTCGGGTCCAACTTTGTGCCCACACCTATTAGTCCACCGGGCGTCACCTCGTTTTGATTCTCACCACCCGCCATTATAGAAGTTACCTCGGTCTCTATCGGTATCCAGTTTTCCTTACCCCCCGAAGTCACCATGCGACCGGGTTTTATCTCTAACCTATCGCCCACACGTAACGTGCCCAATAGCAATGAACCACCGATTACGCCACCTCGTATGTTTTCTATCGGCGTTCCGGGCTTATTCACATCAAAAGAGCGTGCGATATACATTTGTGGAGTTTCATCAGAAGTATGAGCGGGTGTGGGTATTGTTTGCTCTATGCTCTGTATCAACATGTCCATATTCGCGGATTGCTGTGCTGAGATCGGGATAATAGGTGAGTTCTCGGCAATTGTGCCTTTAACAAATTCCTTTATCTGTGAATAATGCGCTATTGCTTCCTCGCGCGATACGAGATCTACTTTGTTCTGTGCAATTACCGTATTCGCTATCCCAACTATGTCCAGAGCCATCAAGTGCTCCTTCGTCTGTGGCTGTGGGCATGGTTCCGTAGCAGCAATAAGCAGAACCGCACCGTCCATTATTGCAGCGCCACTTAACATTGTCGCCATTAACGCTTCGTGGCCCGGCGAATCAACAAAAGAAACAGTTCGTAACTCTTCGGTCTTTGACCCACAATGCGTGCATAGCTCGTCCACCGTATAACAATCCGGCTCTTTACAAACCGGGCATTTCCTGAATGTGGCATCTGCGTAACCCAGCCGGATAGATATGCCTCGTCTTATCTCCTCGCTGTGCCTGTCCGCCCATTCACCAGACAAAGCATTCACTAAGGTCGTCTTACCATGATCCACGTGCCCTACCATTCCGATATTAACCGAAGGCTTTGTCGTTTTTCTTACCCCCTTTTAGCTAAACTTTTTATTTCCACTTCTCTTTTAAACAAACACGATTAATAAAAGTTTTGTATATTGTAGGGGTTGTGGTGAAGAAGATGGAATTAGAGTTAAACGAACGTGACCGGGAGTTTCAGAGCGTAGCGAGGCAGTTTGCCGAGACGGAGGTATTGCCGAGAGCAGCCGAGATAGACCGTAAAGGGAAGTTCCCTTCTGACATAGCGAGAAGGATGGCGGAACTCGAACTTTTTGGGATTCCGTTCCCGCGGGAATATGGCGGTGCAGGTGCGACTTTGATGAGCTATATCGTGATGTTAGAGGAACTAGCAAGGGTAAGTGCGAGCATTGGGTTTTTGAGTTCCGCAGGGCTTATTACCATGTTCCCCATACTGTATGCGGGTTCCGAAGCGCAAAAGGAGATATACCTCAAACCTTTGTGTACGGGCGATAAACTAGGTGCTTTCGCCTTAACAGAACCTTCTGCCGGTTCAGACCCGCTTTCTATAGAAACTGTCGCGGTGCGAGAAGGCGATGAATACGTGCTTACCGGGAAAAAGGCGTTTATCACGAACACCGCCGTTGCAGACATCTATATAGTCTTTGCATACACGGACAAGGACAAGAAGCGGAAAGGGATGAGTGCTTTTATCGTGGAGAAGCGGACAAAAGGGTTCTCGTTTACTGATATACAGGATATGGTGGGTATGCGAGGTTGCATTGTTGGTGGATTGGAGTTCCGTGATTGTAGAGTGCCAAAGGAGAACTTGCTTGGTGCTGAGGGTGACGGGTTCAATATAGGCATGGCTACTCTGGATAGGGATAGAATAGCGACAAGCTGTATCGGTGTCGGCATTGCTCAGGCTTGTTTGGACGTTTCAAAGCAGTATGCAAAAGAACGGAAGCAGTTCGCGCAGCCGATCGCTAATTTCCAGGCAGTTCAGTTCATGCTTGCGGATATGGCTGTGGAAATAGAAGCGGCAAGGCTGCTTACCTACAAAGCGGCGTATCTTGCGGATAGCGGCACGAGATTCACAAAAGAAGCGTCAATGGCTAAGCTTTATGCCTCGGAAGTTGCGTTCCGCGCGGCTGCAAATGCGGTGCAGATACATGGCGGTTATGGCTGTACGAAGGCATGTCCCGCCGAGCGGTATTTGCGGGATGCACGGATACTCAGTATCGCAGTGGGAACGTCAGAGATACAGAGACTGGTGATAGCACGGGAAGAGTTGCGGCATTTTTGACCACAAAGAATAAAAGGTAGTATAATAAAAGTTAGAATGGTGAACACGAGAAAATGGTGAAGAAGAAGGGGAAAGAGAAAGATACAACGAGATGGCAAAGAACAGCAATGGGCCTTTTAATGGCGTTGATTATGATTGGTTCTGTAGTTGCGATGATGATGCAGTTTTGAACCGCTATATTGACGCATTTGTGCGTATGGCCTGTGGTGCTGCGTTGTAGCTGCTTTTATGTGCATAAACAGATATTGAACGATCATTCATGTCTCACTTTTTCGCACAGAAAATTGTGAAATGACGAATAGTGGGCCAAACTAACAACCCCTACCACTTCATCCGCACTGTGTCACTCGTCTTCACCGTAATAATCTGCACTTCCTGAATACCACTTCATCCGCACTGTGTCACCCGTCTCCACCAGTTGGGACAGCGATTTGATCGCCACATCATCCCAATAAACATTCACAGTTTTTGGTAGCTTATTCACGTCCTCGTTCGCATACACCCTCAGCTTCAACTCGTTATTCCCTTCTACCAGATACACCGGAATATCCACGAGTTTCCAGCCGGATTTCACACGGGGCTCCTTTATATCCCATGTATCTGCCCCCCATATATATTCCTCCACTACCCAGCCCTCATACCCTTCATTCTTACCCAATAGGTCATCGTCCCAGATTACCTCGTCATTGATCAGCACCTGCTTGCTTATATTCTTCGCATCCGTTGCAGTCTCCGGATACGCATCACGTACATCCTCCGTATACGAATCACGTATATTAAACGACATGACCACAACTCCGGGATCCTGTGCATAAAACTGCTGCGAAAGTTCCATGTAATCATCTTTAGCGGTATCGTCGTACTGCTCAACACGGCATGAGTATAACGGTGAAACGTATTCTTCTGTGCTAGAACTGCCTCTAAAACCTCCCTTGTGTGTAACCGTCCACGCAGATAGGCTGTCCATGTCGCCGCCTTTTATCTTTGGGAGCGGAGAAATCTCGTAGCTCATTAACGGCTCTAAATTGTCAAAGTTCACATCCGTAGAGGCCCAGAGATAGAAACACTTATATGGCTCTCCTTTTACAAACTCTTCATATAGCAAGAACCCGAGCTTTTGGTTCTCGCCCACATGGTCCGGCACGAATGGAATCACCCATTCACCACTGTCCCAACGCTTAAGCCATCGGCTCTCTGTTCTAAGCAGGTGGTCATCCAGTTTTATCTGCAAGATATAGTTCATCTCGGTATGCTCGTCGTTCTGTATCCCCACGAGGACCTCAGCAGGTTCGCCAAGGTGTAGTTTTGTGGGGTAGTTCTCCTCTGTCCCGTTTGCATCCAGCACATAGAACGAAGAAGTAGCCTTCTCAGGTGCCTTTGTTATCGGTTCTATCTCCACGTCATCCCACCAGACGTCCACAGGGAAATCAGCCGTACCTTCGGCTTTTGTATATAGACTCAACATCAGTTTTGTCGTTGCTGCATTCAGAGTGACCGGAACTTTAATATGCCGCCAGCCATCGTCTCCTGCTACGTCCTCCGTCCATATTACTCTGTCGTCAAAACGGACCAGTTTTATAAAAGCATCTGCTCTATTCTCGGTACAGGAATCCTTTACATTGAACGATAAAACAACTACGGCGGGATATTTTGCTGTCGTTATGTTCTGGCAAATGCAGGCATAACTATCGAGTGGTGCTACGGTCGTGGACTGATAGCTGGTCGCATAAGAATGAACCGGCGAAACGTAAGCGGAATCGGTTAGAAACACGGTAAAGTTGGTTGCATTTTCGGTCGTCCATCCGCCAAAAGATTCCATGTCGCCGTTTTCTATTTCTGGTAGCGGGAACACCACATACTCGCTAAGCACAGCTAAATTGTTATAGTCTATTTCGGAAGATACCCATAGGACGAATTCTTTATACGGCTTCTCCGTCACGGTATTTTTGAATAAAAGGAACTCTAGCTTTAGCAGTGGTCCTATCAGAGTAGGCGTGAAGGATATTGGTTGTTCCATGATATAGCCATCTTCAAGTATCACAGTTTCTGTTTTGAGCAATTCACCACCCAGTTTCACCTGTAAAATGTAAGTTACGGGTTCATGTTCTTGGTTCTCTATCCCCACGAAGACCTCAGCCAGCTCACCGAGATATAAATCAGTTGGATATGAATCCACACCACAATCGGCATCAAGGACATAGAACGAAGTGGCGGTTTGCTTTAGAATCGTCTCGAACTGCTCTATCTGTACGTCATCCCACCATACAGTTACAGGCATATTTTTCGAATCAGACTTCGCGTATACCCGCAGCGTCAATCTGTTCGTGCCGTTGTCCAGCGTAAGCGGTATCTCTACTTCTTGCCAGCCTTCAGCGCCTGCCACGTCATCTTCCCAGACCACCATATCGTTCACCACTATCTGCTTGTAAAGGCAGCCTTCGCTTCTATTCGACTTCTGCGAGTCGCTAACCTTGAACGACAAGCTGGCAAGGCCTTCTCCGGAAACAACGTCCTGATATATCCCTCCATACTGCCCTTTCGTGATTGGCGTTCCTGACGGATAATCTATCTGATATGTACTCTCAGAAAACGCATCTACTTCCACGTTTAAATATACCCGTTGACCGCTTCTTATGTCGAATTCCATAGTGGTAGCCATGTAAACGCTGGGAAGCACATCCAGCCAGAGATGACCGGGTACGGTCTCTAACTCAAAGTAGCCTTTGCTATCCGTAAGCGCCGCCTTATCGTAGCCCGCGTGGTCACTTACCTCTAATCTTACTGCAGGTAGGCGCGTACCATTACAAGACACAAACCCATAAATCGTGGCTTTGGGTGGTGGTGGCGGTATCTCATCAATCGTCAGGTCAACAGTCGTAATCTCGCCATAAGAAAGATTGAATTCCGTGCTATTCGAGAAATAATCCTCTTTGCTTATGTCCATTTTTAGATGGCCTGCTATGGTCTTTAATGAGTAGTAACCGAATTCGTTAGTTCTTGTATAATTAGTGTAGCCTTTGCTGCTGACTCGTATGTAGGCATCCGGAATGGGGGCTCCGGTGGTGTTCTCGATATAGCCTTCCACGATAGAATTCTCAGGTGTCATTTTCACATCAACCCACGACTCCTCTGATATGTCATACAGTGTACTATTAGTCCTGTATCCTGCTGCTTTTGCTTCTATCCTTGAAGGTCCTGCGATTACATTTAACGCGAAATACCCGCTCTCGTCTGTCGCTGTATTCCACTCGCCAATACCGTGATTATTACGAACTTTTAGCGTGGCATTCGCTATCGGTTGTTCCGTCTCATTATTCACCACGTATCCTCGAATGAATCCTGATGCCTCTTCCGGTAATTCCTCAGCCGGTAAAGTCTCTATCGTCTCACTCAGGTTCATCTCTGCTAATTTTATTACTGTCATATTAAACGCCATTATCGGGTCGTTCGTTATATTAACCATCAAGACCTGCCCATCTGCTATCGCAAAATTGGTCTCGCTTTTTTTGTATTTGTTCGGGGTAACGACCATCCATAAATTGTCTGCGATTGTTTCCAGTTCGTAATAGCCTGTTTTGTTCGTTGTATTGTAGTTCTCATAGCCATAATGGTTGTTCACGGTCACACGCGCATCCGAAATCGGCAAGCCTGTTGCGTTATCGGTCACGTAGCCACACAGCGTAGCATTCTCGTCCAGTTGATAGAACTTAGTGAAAAAACCCCTGAAATATCGCGCAGTCTCCGTGAATGTCCAGCCCGATTCGGATTCCATGTCCGGGTTCATTAGTGTCGGCGGGTCTGAGAGCACATATCGCCTTAGCTCCTCAATGTGATCATAGTTTATCTGGGAATCTACCCACAGATGCACCGAGCGGTAGGGGTTAGTAGGATCGTCTTTATACAGCAGAATTTCCAGCTTCAGGTGTTGCCCGGCATGACGTGGTGTAAACGAAACAACCTCTTCCCATTTCTCTTCGTGTGCCAAAGTCGGAATCTGCTGTTTCAGGAGTGAATAACCACCTAATTTTAGTTCCAGCGTATAGTCAACAGGGGCATGCTCGTAGTTCTCGATACCCACGATTATAGAACTCGGCTCTAACAAATACAACTCGGTTGTATAGTTTTCCGCCTTGCCACCTTCACCCAGGATGTACAGCGCGGTGAACTTTTCCTCCTCAAATGTGACCTTAGCATAAATCAGCATTCCGCTCGCGATAATTATCGAACCGACAAGCGCAATTATCAACGCTTTCTCTATGTCGCTCGGCTTCTCATCGGACTTTCGTATTGAGTCTCTGAACTCGGAAACAGACGTTAAATCGAAATAGAACAGTTCATCATCCGGGATTCTTAGCCTCACGAGGAGCGTAATTAGTACAAGCATGAAGGTGATCAAAGATAGTGAGATAATGATGGGTGTGGGCCGGAACCGCCAGGCAGTGACACTTATAGCAAAACCATCAAACACGAATATCGCTATGCTCAATCCAATACTCAATGTAAACCGTTCTATTGCACTCAACTCAGTATTTCGTGGGAACATCGCTGCTATTAACGCATAGCCCGGTAGGAACAGCAGTATAGGAAGCGCAAAGATGATTCGCAGTGGGGTTTGATTGAACGGCTGGACAAGGACAAATAAGATGCCTAAAACTAGAAAAATAAGAACCAGCATTAAATCGAAAGTCGGTGCAGATGCGTTAGACGCAGATTTTGTAACTTTTTTAATGCTGTAATTCACGGCTTTTTTTATGCCAGAACAAATTATAAGCAAGAGTTGTGCAAGGAGCAGTCCCAAGAAATCCGCGTACAGGTCCAGAGCACTTGCGGTTCGATAAGGCACGAAAGATTGATGAATTTCGTCTGTGATGGCATAAATCGTGCCTATGAGAATAGCTAACGGTGCTGCGTACTTGCTTATGCGACTGTTCTTTGAACTGCTCAGTGTTAGATTCAGTAACAGTCCGAAACCCAGGTATAAAAGCATGTGAACGAACTTGTCGGGGTATTGGTACACGTAGTAAAG
>JAPVWK010000003.1 GCA_028572065.1 Candidatus Methanophagales archaeon | reverse complement strand
GCGATGGGCACTAACGGGACACTCATAACCGATTCCGTTGCGAGCGACCTGAAGGCTCACGGCGTAAAAGCAGTCGCTATCAGTCTCGATTCGATTAGCCCCGAGCGGCATGATGCGTTCCGTGGCGTGGAAGGTGCGTGGCGTGATGCGATGAACGGGATTTCTGCCTGTGTAAGCCGGGGTATAGACGTTCAGGTAAATACTACCGTTACGCAACAGAACTATGATGAGATTGATGACATAATGGCGTTAGCCGAGCACGAAGGCGCAAAAGCGTTTCACCTCTTCTTCCTCGTGCCCACGGGCAGAGGTGTAGAGATAGAAGATATATCCGCGGATATGTACGAGCGGATGATTACGGATGTACTGGATAAAGTAGCAAAAACAGAGTATAACCTTGATATTCGCCCGGTTTGCGCGCCTCAATTTATGCGTATTGCATCGCAAATGGGCTTGAATCTGGAACGGTGGAGCCGAGGCTGCATCGCAGGTCTGGCGTATTGCCGTGTATATCCAACGGGCGAAGTCACGCCCTGCCCGTATCTACCCATAAAACTCGGGAACGTTCGCGAAACGCATTTTAAAGATATATGGTTTAATTCGCCCGTGCTAAAAGCGTTTCGTGATCCTGACAATTTGGGCGGCAAATGCGGCATATGTGAATACCGTACTATCTGTGGGGGGTGCCGTGCACGTGCCTACGGCTTAACGAGCTTCATGGATTTCTGTGGCGGCCTACACGAACCCGAAGATTTAAAAGGTGATTTTTTGGCCGAGGAGCCCTGGTGCCCTTACATACCGCAAGGTGATGCGAATACTGTATTATAAGCACTAAATCCGGAATAGCTCTAAATACATATTCCTACGAATTCGTGCGGTCGTGAATGCAAACTACAAGTCAATAGTCCTGAAAAATAGTTATAGATTCCTTTAAATTCGTTTACAGCTATCATCAAAAAAAATTCGATATATTGAACACAGACTTTTAAATGGTTGTGATGGCTCGTCCGTGACGTGTGTTTTTTATTTTCGTATTGAATCCAACTACGAACGACGAAAAGCTTTTTATACTACAAACTCCTACCTATATGTAACCCAGTACGGAAACCATGTTGGGTATACAGAATGATGGCTATATTAAAGGCTGTAAAAACTGTTGCCAAAAAAGAGGGCGGAGCGATAAAAATAGCAGTTATATATAGTCCTTAGGATTAGTAGTGATAAGAAAAGAAAGATGAAAATGGAACCTGTCAAGCTGGATAAGCAAGATAAAGAACTGTTACAAATGATGCAAGATGAGTTCCCTGTGGAAGAACGCCCGTGGGCGGTATTTGGAAAAACGCTGGGACTCAGTGAAGAAGAGGTGTTAGCTCGTGTAAAAAAACTTTCCTCTGATGGCGTCATCCGGAAACTCCGTACCATTCTCGATGCACAAAAACTCGGGTCTTGTTCATCTACATTGATGGCAATGAAAGTGCCGGAAGATAAAATGGATCATGTCGTCCGCGTGGTTAATGAATACATGAGCGTGACTCATAACTACCGCCGTGAACATGACTATAATCTCTGGTTCACAGTTACGACTTGTGGCGGTAAAGATTTAGAAGGGACGGTGGAAGAAATAAAGCGAAAAACCGGCATACCGGATTCTGATACCTTAGACCTTCGAACCACGCACGTATTCAAGATTGATGTCCGGTTTAAGTTCACAGATACAGAAGTAGAAGGAGGTGAAACCCGTGGATAAAGATGAAATAGACCAGGCTATTCTGAACGTCACGCAAGATGGCATACCATTGGTAGAGGAACCCTTCGAGGAGCTTGCAAAGCAAGTAGGAATAAGTCGTGATGAGGTAATAAAAAGGCTGAAGAGGCTGCGAAGCATTGGCGTTATCAAACGGTTGGGAATATCGGTAAACCAGCGAAAGGTAGGTATTGTTGCAAACGCGGTAGTGGCATGGAAGGTCCCCGAAGAGCAGTTAGGAAACGTTGGAACTCTGCTCTCTTCATATACCGAGGTAACGCATTCCTATGGACGAGTAACGATCCCCGGGAAATGGGAACATAATTTGTTTACTGTGATTCATGGGTACAGTCGCGAATCAGTGGAATCCATTGCAAAAAAACTGTCCGAAGCCTGTGGAATCTCGGATTATCTGGTGATGTTTAGTAATGGACAATTTAAGCGGACCAGTGTTAAGCATCCGTTTTGATTTTGTGTCGGTTTGTGCGGATAACAAGAACAGATTGTGTCTTGAGAAAACAGGAGTTGCACATGCAGGTACGCTGGTGGAATAGTCATCCTTTTGCGATTGCAACACCTTTGAACTGATCTTTTAACGCAGTGTGCCCCTGAATCCAGGAGAGTGTAGCATCACCGTTCTTTATGTATGCTATATCTCTGGTTACGACAAACCACACATCATCATAACCTTCAACGATCTCCTCGATCATCGTGATATTCCCGTTGGGGTAGAGAAGAATAGTCCCACAACTTGTGCTGTTGTAGTAGTAAAGAAGGGGATTACGGTTATAACCTGGTTCAATGATTATCACATCCCCTGCCACTGCATTCATTTTGAGATAGTCTGCCGCAGCCCTCCAGTCATTCTTGGTTGCCTCTGTTGAGATGTTCTTGATATGGGGAAAAGCGATTGTTGCAACAGATCCCACAATGATGATTGTCACAATCAACTCGATGTACGGAACCCTGGAAAGTTTCCCTCCGACCTTAGCGATGGATGCACCGAGATCAACGATACCGTATGAAATAACAATAAGAAATGCAGGAAGGATGTGGAGAACATACCTCGGCATAAAGTGCATCTCACTCGCCACCCAGATGCTGAATATGATAGGTATGAAAAAGTAGAGGATCATAAGAAACGTCTCCTTTTCCATTTTCCCTACTGACCGGAATATCCCTTATCTAAAGAGGATGATATAGAAAAGCGAGAAGATCGGTTCGGTAGATCGCCCCAATTCAGATGTAGGATCAAACCAGATTACAACGTCATGGAAGAACGCATAGTTTGGTCTAATGCCTATTATGTTCCTACCACTCATCTTTCCAGAAAGTCCAGAAAGTGCCATAATAGCAATAGGTGCAATAGCAAGAGCGGTTAGGATGAGGCTTAGAATGTAAGGTTTGAGTGTATCTCTCTTGATGGTGCATCCTCTCTGTTCCAGATTGAGGTGAAAATGCGTGAAGAGTACGAATAGGAACTCTACGAGGTGGATCGGGATCATCATGTAGTGTGTGTAGAGGCCCAGGATGTTGATGACAGTTAAGAGCATCCATGAGCGTCTATCATTTTTCTCAAGAGCCACCCAGAATAGGTATATAGACAAGAGTGTGAAGAAGAAAAGCATTGTGTACATCCGTGCATCCTTTGAGTAATAGATGTGAACATAAGAGATTGCAAGAAGGAAAGCGGCGATTAAACCCTGTTTCCGCCCATAAAGCTTATCACCTAGCTTGAAAATGAGTGGTATCGCGGCAATGCCAAAGATCGCAGAGGGAACTCTCACAATCCATTCGCTATCACCCAAGAAGATGAATAAGTGAAGCATCAAGTAGTACAGAGGTGGATGAACAACATCTGCCTGGATGATTGATGAGATAGATCCCCTGGAAATCAGGATGCTGGTAGCTTCATCGAGCCAAAGACTATTTAATCCAATGTTATAGATCCTAAAAAACGCTGCGAGGATAGTTATGAAGATTAAAAATGCCAGGTATAACTTGTGATCTACTCTCATGATCACACCCGAAACAACTTTACTATCAAAACCCATCGCGATTATCTCCTTTCTATTACTCTACTCTCGGATATTACGCATGTAGCCATCCAATCCAGCACACAGTATGGCGACGAGGTATCAGCCCCCTTCTAATCTACCTTGAGTTCTATAGACTGCACTTGTATGACGATATTTTCAGGTATGACCTACTATGCCTTTTTCACCACGATAAACCTAACAAGTTCGTATATGATCCTCTTCTGCACGTTTGATTTTATCATCGCATTCCGGGCAATGTATGTATAACGCATACGTATTCCTTTTTTCAACGCAAAAAGGTTCTGTTCACGTACCCAAGTCCCAGGAGCTAAGATATTTTTTCTGCTCTTCAGTCAGAACTTCTATCTCAACACCCAAAGATTTCAGCTTCAATCGTGCCACTTCCTCGTCTATATTCTTTGGCACGGGATAGACCTCGTTACGCAGCCCTTCATAATGCTCTACGATATATCGTACGCATAAAGCCTGGTTTGCGAAGCTCATGTCCATTACCTCTGGTGGGTGCCCGTATGCCGCCGCGAGATTCACGATTCGGCCTTCAGAAAGCAGATATAACTTCCTGCCATCTTTCATCTTGTACTCGACTACGTTCTCTTTTATCTCTTTCTTCTCTACCGCCAGCTCCTCCAGATCGTTTACTTTTATCTCGACATTGAAATGACCAGTATTAGCAAGAATAGCGCCTTCTTGCATTAACGCGATATGCTCGCCCCTTATAACTGAAGTATCGCCCGTGGCGGTGATAAAAAGGTCGCCTATCTTTGCCGCTTCCAACATCGGCATCACCCGGTATCCATCCATAACCGCTTCCAGTGCTTTACGTGGATTTATCTCTACTACCACCACGTTTGAGCCAAGTCCCTTCGCTCGTAACGCGACTCCACGTCCACACCAGCCATAACCTGCCACCACGACCACTTTGCCGGCAAACAGTATATTTGTCGCATTCATTACCCCGTGTATCGTGGATTGTCCTGTTCCGTACCGGTTATCAAACATCATCTTCGTCTCGGCATCGTTAACCGCAATTAGCGGGAATGCCAGCTTGTTCTCTTTCGCTCTCGCACGATGTCTTATCACACCCGTAGTCGTCTCTTCGCAGGCACCTTTTATCTTCTGCGTCTTTTCGGCTGCATGAACTGCAGTAATTGTATCGCCGCCGTCATCAAGTATAACATCCGGATTTATCTCAAGCGCTTCATTCAAGTATTCATAATAATCTTCATCGCTCTCACCCCGAAATGCGTAGGTCTTTATGCCCGCAGAAGCCAGTGCCGCCGCTACGTCATCCTGTGTAGATAGCGGATTAGCAGCCGTAAGCGCAATATCCGCGCCGCCTGCTCTCAATGCCAAGATGAGATTCGCCGTTTCCACTGTGACATGCAAACATGCCACTACATTTACGTTTTCCAATGGTTTCTCACGTTCATATCGGTCCCTTATTTGACTCAGAACGGGCATTCTACCGCCAGCCCACTCTATTCTCTTCTCTCCACCTTCTGCAAGGTTTATATCCTTTACCATATAATCTTTCATTGAATCATCCTGTTTATGCTTGCTGAAAATGTTGAATTCACAGTATGATAAACCTTTTTATTTTATTATAGATTATACCGGGAAATAGGGGTGAAAGGTAAAGGGCAAGATGATAGTAAAGGAGATACTAAATGAAACAATTTTGACGCTTCCAGAGGCTAACGAAATGTTGAAGATAACGCGTGGTGAAGTGAAGAAAGAGCATGAAGGCGATGTGGAAGAAGAGGAAGAGGAGATAAGGTATGAGCGCAGAAAAGCATTTGAGCATACCACAAAGTTCACTAAGCTGGAATCGGAAAAGTCCCGGGCTCTTATAAACGATCTTTTGCAATTAGAGAAGATGAAAGAGGAAATAGCGGTTAGGATTGCCGATTTGCTACCAAAGAGCAAGAATGAGGTGAGAGCAATCTATGCAAAGGAGCGATTCACGCTTACCGAGGCAAATGTAGACGCAATACTCGATTGCATTGCGGAATATGAATGATTAAATCAAAAGTGGTGCATATTTAGGGAGATTAAGGAATGAAAGATCAGGGGTACGGAAAAAGGGGCAGGGTAGGTAGGGAAAGGCGCAGTGGCGGAGACTTGGAAAAGAATCGGGAGACGTCTGCTCTTGTTCTTGATTATTTACCTTACGGGCACCCCGAGGATTCCCGGCCGGTATATCAAAAGAAACCTCTTATCCATGCGATTGGCGAGTATAAGTTCGTGTTAATGGAACTTTCGCCGAAAAAGGATAAAATACCCGCGATATACGACCAAGTGTATATAGGTGACGGTGAACGGGACGTAATAGACCACGTGGTCAAGAAGTTGCGATATAACGAATTAACGCCAACAGCAACGATGGAACTCAGTTATGTACTTGAAGGGCTAGTGAAAGCGGACGAAAAACGGTTTATAACGGCATTCAATAACGCAAAACCGATCACCACGAGGCTGCATACACTCGATTTGCTTCCCGGGATAGGGAAGAAATTGATGTGGGCGATACTGGATGAGCGGAAGAAAGGACCTTTTTCCGGTTTTGACGACCTCACAAAAAGAGTTAAAGGGCTTCATCATCCCGAAAAGATAATTGCAAGGCGAATAGAAGAGGAAATAATGGATGAAAATACTAAATATAAACTGTTTGTTGTTTAGTTTGAGTATTCCTCTTAGAAGCTATTTTGATGCACTATATAGTACCGGATAGTGTAATCGAGCTAATAATAATGACGGCTATTTCGTTAGAATTCCAGTTGTATCCGTGTGGGGACCAGGACTTAAGGAAAAAGCAATATTTTTGACTTTTGGCAGAACGGTAATATTAGAACAGGGCTAAATAAATTCAGCTAATCCACTTCTGCGTGCTTCACGAATTTGGCGGTTTATTTGACAATATCAATTAATCGAAAAGCAAAAAACCCATATTCTTTTTAAAAATCCGCTTATTCATTCTTCTGCTTGCACCTGTTGAAGTACCGGAACAATCCTGCCACGGCGGGCAACGCGATTGTTGCGAATTCCCGGATTTCTCTGGAAACTACACTTGTAATGTCTTAAAGTCTTCTTATTATCTCAATTCTAAGAGTTCTTTTGGTGTTTGAACGCTCATGTAAGTGCGATTGACGAAATGCTTTGTGTTCCATGTAACGAATCTTGCGCAATGGTGTTGTTCTGCAACTGCTAAGATCAACGCATCCTGAAAATTCATTCTCAACTTGATCTTTTGAAATGCCGCCTCAAACATGCTCTCTACAAAATCGTTTACTGAAATGAAGGCTGTTGAAGGATATAGGATCCGTAAGCCGTAAACTTCATCAAATCCCTTAAATAATTTCAGCAGCTCTACTTCATTTAGATTGAAAGACGCTATACCAAGTAACTCAAATAAATTGAATATTGAGGTTGTTTTCGCATCTGTTTCTTTTAAAAACGCCTCATTAATCTCAAATCTCTTATCGTTTGTGAATATCTTATCTATCACAAAAATATCAGTATCAATAAAGATCATCTTCTCACCCGCAGCACAGTCATTACTTCCTCTGGGCTTTCCCCAAAACGTTTCTTCCACTCTTCTCCTTTTCTGAGCTTCTTCCATAACTCATCCAGTTCTTTTTCACTATAACCTGCCCTCTCGCTTTTTCCGATAAGTTGCCCTTCGATAAAACATGCAATATCGCTCTTCTTATCGCTCCCTAAGAAATGCCTAACTGCATCTATTATCACTTCGCTTCTATTTTTGTAGAAACCCTCTTCAACAAGCTCAGCTATATCTTCAGCTAATTTTTTCGGCATTCTTATTTGTATTACATTACTTGTCATCCAAATCACCATTTATGAGATAGTATGTTTTGTACTATATTAACTTTCGAAAAGATAGGTGATGAATTTAAAAAGATAATAGACGAAGAATAGATCACGTGAATGGTGCAAATGAGTACGATTGATTTTGGTAATGACGGCTGGCTATTTCGTTAGAATTCCACTTAAGTTTGTTAGGCGTTTGGACTTAAGGAAAACGCAATAATTTTGACTGTTGGCAGAACGATAATAAAAGGAACCCCCTCTCGCACTTTCTTTTATGTTCACCCTTTTCCCCGCTTACGGCGGTTAGTAGAACACCAGCCCAAATATAGCCACAGCAGGAATGGCTATCGTGCTGAATTCGGGAAGCTGGTAATCATCCGATACGGTAAAATGATTTTGCAAACCGCTTACCACTGCATTGACATCAGTAAAACCTTTTGTTTCGTGCAGTGAGTAGAATTTCAGTTATCAAAACAAAAACTTTGCATGCGGAACGTGGATGCACCGCTCAGTGATTTGATTGAAAGATTGATTGCAGGAGGAAAAGGAATCGAAGTGCTTAAAAAGATTGGGGAAAACGTTGAGCTAAGCAGTGAAGAAAAAGAGGCAATTCTTAAGGTGATATACAGTAGAAGGGATGAGAACTTCTAAAATCAGGTTTAAACCGTTTTGACTTCTTCCGATTCAAGAATAATCCTATCCTTTGTTAAAATCCCGGCACTATAAAAGTTCGCAGTGGCAACTATAATTCATAAATCATATCACAAATCAATATTCCTCCGGAACAGGTCTTTCTTCACTTCTTCTATCATTTCATCTGTAATATCCCCTCCGCAAACACACCCAAATAATGATGGTTTCTGTCGCTCTTCAGGTTTCATCTCTAAAAGCATCAAATCTCTCTTCAAATACTCAAGCTCACGTTGTAAATATTCGATTCTCTGTAACGCATTATTATTTTTTAGCTCCATCTTACAATAACCGCCTTATGTTAATGTTATATATTTAGACTTTGTGCTATATATTTGAAGCCTTGCGGTGTGATTTGCCTTATTCTATTTCACCGTCTTTCCCCTCACGGTGCACAACATCCTTTTTAGCTGCTAATTCTTTGAACACTACCTGCGGTGCGGCAAGAGTACCTTTTTTGGAATCGTTCTCAAGAACGGCAAACATCAAAGTTTCGAGAATTTCGACTGTTGGTAGAACGATAATATTAGAACAGGAATAAATAATATCCGCTAATCCACTTCTACGTGCCTCGCGAATTTGGCGGTTAATCTGACAATATCAAGTTAATCGAAGACCCAAAAAATGTCGAGCAGGAAAAAAAGAAAACCCCTCTCACTTTCTTTTCTGCTCACCCTTTTCCACCGCTTCCGGCGGTTAGAAGAACACCCGTCAATATAGCCACAGCAGGAATGGCGATCGTGCTGAATTCGTGAAGCTGGTAACCCTCAGATACGGTAAAATGAATTCGCAAAAAGCTTACCACTGCATTGACGTCTGTAAAACTTTTTATTTATCTAACGTAAATAGTATAAATGTAGGGCGATATAAATGGAAGCTGTGACTGTATCCTCAAAGTTTCAAGCGGTGATTCCAGAAGAAATAAGGCGGAAGATAGGGATAAAGGCACTGCAAAAATTGATTGTTATCGAGAAGGATGGAGTCATTCATTTAATTCCCCCGCGGCCGATAGAAGTGCTGAGAGGTTTTATAAGGGGGATAGGCACGGAAGAAATAAGGGCTGAGGAGGATAGAATTTGATTCTTTTGGATTCCTATGGCGGGATTGAGTATTTCACGGAAGGTCCCCTTGCCGAAGAGTATGCGAGATATGTAGAGGAAGCGAGTGAAGAAAATACTGTTATACCCACAATTGTTGTACAAGATTTCTTTTTCAAAAACCTTTTTTACCCTTTCCCCACTCAAGAATAAACCTGTCCTTTGTTATATTTTTTAGGCAAAATTTTCTGTTTGCAAAAATATCGTGAACTGCCGTGGTTTGACAATCCTACAACGGAAAAAAATAACGAGCCGGCAAAAAAAAGAAACCGACTCCAGTTTTAAATTCTTTAGATTAATCTTTCTTGTGCTTGCGCTTGTTGAAGAACAGGAACAGTCCTAATACTGCTATGGCTGGTATTGCTATTGTTGCGAATTCCGGGACTGTGTCAAATCCCGAGCATCCTACATAGTCTACAGGGTCATCTAATTTGTTATAGAATCCATCCTGACCTGCATCATACAAGACATCATACTTCCCTGGGAATGGTATGTCGTATGTTCCACCATCATTACTAACGTCTCCTAACTCCAGCGTATTCGTGACTTGAGCTGAAGTTACTCCAGAACGCACCAAGACTACTCCGGCATCTGAAATCTTATCCCCATCAGTCCATGATACATTCTGCGTCACATAAACGTCAACTGAATTATCCACAATGAGCCCAAACCCTGTTACATATACCTTCTCTCCTGGATTGAATGTCTGCGTTTCCACGCCGTTAATGTCAGTAGCCTGAATCGCAGCTGCAGCCGCAACCCCCGTCATCGCCGTCACTGCCACAACACTCACCAAAAGCGCCACAATTATTTTACTTATTCTCATCTTTTTCGTTTTTCACCTCCTAATTCTTTATCTTTATCCTTACTTTCCTTCTTTTCTTTTACTTACTTTACACTAACCGTATATAACAAAAGGCACACCATCATTAAACTTCTTTTCGGTTCCCGTCCAATCGTTTCCACTGCAACTTATTTTTAGGTTCTGCTTTTGGTATCCTTACGTACACGCATAGTCACTCGTAGAACATCCCAAAAATAGTTTAGCATATCCTAAAACAAATTTTGTACGTATCCCAAAATTTTCTTTAAACTATCGCAACACTTATATGGTAGCTACCACACCAAAAAAATCATTCTTTCGTATAAACGCGAAAAAGCGGTAGCGAAGGGCAGAGCGAACGCGAAGTCCGTATAAACAACATAGGTAGATTATTAGTTAGTCTTTCACCTGTATTGAGCTTCAGCAGCCATCGGAATTGATTTTATTACGTGATTTAGTATGTATCTACACATAAACCACTAATTTCTTCTATCTATTTGTATAGCAATGGTGTAAGAAACCACGAGATTTTACGTGATTAACACTAAAACTTTTTAGAAAAAAGGTTTATCAAAAAATATACGTTTCTTTGATCAAACTTTCTTGGGGAAAGAAAGGTTGTGTGGGAATCTGTGGAATCTTGTGGTCTGCTAAACAATTACGAAACCTCAAGCAGGGCTGAATAATCGAATATCCGAAAGGGTAACATGACTTTCAGTATTCAAATATTCACCTGAATGGATTATATACTTCCAACATTTCAACATCTTTGAAATCATCTTCGTTCCTCGTCACGAGGATTAGATTTTTATGCAATGCTGTTGCGGCAATTACCACATCAGGCAACTTTATCTTACATTTTCTTCTTATATCTATCGATAAATTAGCTATTTCGTCGGTCAGAGGTATGACTTTCGCGAAACCAACAAATTCCCTCGCTTTATCAAATCCGGTCTCAGTATGCTTTTTCCACCCTAAAAACTCGATCTTCGTGATTATGGAGATATTTAAAAAGGACATAAAAATCTTCTCTATCCTATTTAGTTCCTTTTCTGGTATTGCATCGGCGAAGTAGTAAATGAGTATGTTTGTATCCACTAAATATTCCTTGTCCATTCGCCTCTCAAACTCCTTGCCTCTTTTTCAAGGTCGGCCCCCAAATCCTTGTAAATCCCCCTATACTCAGAAGGAGTGAAAACTTCCTTCTTCTTCACCTCTACCTTTATTTTACCCTTCACTTCATTCCATAACTCAGTGGGAATTATAACGTCCGTTCTCCTGCCTTTTTCATCATACACATACTGAACTCTCACTCCCGTCATATCCCTCTATGTATCCTCATTTATGTTATTTCTCTAAAGGTATATTTAAACTTATCTTCCGGCTCAAGCATATCGTTCACTTCTTCCTTTTTGTCTTCTTTCGAATCCCCCATTTACCAGTGTGTGATGTTGTTTCCAATCAATCTTTTCACGCCATATATTACATTCTTTTAAGCGCTCATTTATCCCCTTCTAGATCTGCTATGCTTATATTCTTCAAGTCCCTGAACAAGTTGTGACGGTATAATTCCCACAGTAGTAATCCCTTCCGAATACTCAAGCAGGGCTGAATAACTCAGTAGGAATTATAACGCCCGTTCTCCTGCATTTTTCATCAAATATATCCTGGCTAACGAGCCAAATACATGGTTCATAATAGACCCCTCAGCATCTTCTTCACATCTTTATAAACCACATCAAACCTGGGTAACCTTCCGATTACCAATGATTTCAATTCCGGTTCCCAATAACCTTCCTTTGTTCTTAGCTGTTCCATAAACACTTCCTTCTCAAACTTCTTGTTGTATCATTCAAGTGCCTCATTCACGTATATTCGCCATTTACTGTTAAATTCGCCCTGTTCCTTTATGCTCGGATTTAGTTTGTAAGACGTTTTGTTTCTTGGTATTATCTCGTGCTGCACACCGCACAAATCGAGTAAATACCCTAACCGCCTTCTCACCGCTTCGCTTTCGCTCATTCTCGCATATTCTATTAACTTTACCATGTCGATCTCACCGCCTTCTCTTAAAATATCGAACACATCCGCTAACCGACAATATCTTGGTAGATAAAGGCAATCTATAACTGCTTTCTCCCGTTCTGCAACTAAAACATACGAATTCTCTTTTCGCTCTTTCTTGTATCCAAATATCATTGCTCGCTTTACTGTTACAAACTGAACGTCCATCGTAAATATCTCGATTTGCTTTCTTTTTTGTGCGGAAACAATAAAAATACGGTCTATTACCTGCTGAATCATTCCGTGAAGATACAATGCCGTAATAAAAGAGATATAAGACGCGGGATATAACTGGCTCGAAATGATGAATTGATCCTGAGAAAGCGAGATAACGCCTTTAAATGGTTTGAAAATCAGCCCTCATTTATGTAACCTGCTTATCAAAACATAAACATTACTACCCTTTAATCCTGTTATCTTTGCTATATCCCGGGGTGTGAAGACCGCCTTTTTACTCTTCCTTAGCTGTTCAACAACTTCGTATGATTTCATTCTTGATACTATTAGGTCTCAAGCGCATATAAATTCTTCGCATAACCTTAACATATCTGTTAATAAAGCGTGAAGTATACAGACTACAAAGAAATTATTGAGATTGATTTACGCAGCTTAACGCAACAGGCAAATATCAGCATTTTTAACACAAAAAAATCCGTGTACTTCCATATTAAATGCCTCAGTCTGCGTTAAGTTAATATGACGATAGAATAAATAATAAGATAAAGGTAGAAGTAAAAGAAGATTTCAATCGTATCTCTGACGATATTATTAGCTATGCTTACTCTGATATTGACCCTAACGCTGCAACCTGGGTATTATTGTTACTTGAAAATGTTTAATCCGGGCGGTTTATTAGATTTAGCGTGAGAACTCCTGATTGATAGAGACGGGCAAATATGTGCAGCAGCAGTGATTGATGAAGTAAGTTCATGGAATTCATAACCCGGAACTCGCTTATTTCTTTGTCAGCTTTATTATAGCAGCAGAACTGGTTTTTATCGTTGCCTCCGCTCTGTCAATCTCCTCGCATTTATAGCATATTATCTCTTAAATTCTGTCGTGGTAATACTATCAGTTACCATTTAAATATCACTCATTTCAAGGAACTCTCAGTAAATAGTTTACCCATATTGATTAAAATCATAGACACAGATTTCACCAATTTACACATACGCTACTGTCCTGATTATTTAGCTTTTACGGGTTGAATCAGAATTTGAAAATCAATACACTACTTCAAATCCGTGTAAATCCATGTAAATCCGCGTCCTAAAAATCATTAGAAAATGATACGGTTCGGGTAAAATAATATTTGTAAGTTCCCTAACTGTCTTTTTCCGGAGAACAGCAACAAAAATATCTATGAAAAGCGTCATAGCAAATCAAATCTCTGGGTTTTTATCAAATCTTTCTCGTAACACAAAACAGTTTCCCGTATCAATTACCTTCTAGCGTCTCTATCTCAAACTCGATCTTACAACTCGTACCCTCATCACTGACAACCTCCAACTTTCCCCGTAACTGGTCTTCAGCCAGAATTTTTACTAAATGCAGACCAAGAGTAGTAGTAGTATTAATATCGAATCCTTCCGGTAATCCAACGCCGTCATCGCGGACTGTCATGCAAATACTTTTTCCTGATGCACAGAGACTAACCTCGATCTTACCTTCTTTTCTATTAACAAAAGCATGTTTAAACGTGTTTGAGATCAGTTCATTAAAAATCAATCCGACTGGTACGGCAATAAATACAGGAAGTGGATAATCCGCTACATTAACGGTCGGGGTAAGTTTCATATCGCGAACGGGATAACTCTGAAACATCTGCAGTACCATTTTATCCACAAAACCATTCATCTTTATCGCGGATAAGTTTCCGCTTTCGTATAATTGTGTATGGATAAGTGCAATCGCATCTATCCTATTTCTGGATTCTGTGAGTATGTCAACGGTATCTTCATCTTTTGCTGCTCGTGCTTGCATACTGAGCAGACTCGACACAACCTGGAGATTGCTCTTTACTCGATGATGTGTCTCTTGCAATAACGCCTCTTTCTCTTTTAGTGATGCTTTTATTTTCTCCTCCGCACGTTTGCGCTCGGTGACGTCAATCGTCTGAAAGACTATACCCCCAAACTTACCAGCCCTATCTCTAAGCGGCTCCCAAGAGCTTGACGCATACCACAATTCGCCGTTCTTTTTTACCGCTTTGTATTCAAAATACCTGCCGCCCACACCATCCTGGAATGTACGCTCAAAGAGTGCCCTCGCCTTCGGCGTATCATCTTCATGCACCCACCAACTCCCGCTACTTAATAGTTCCTCTTCCGTGTAGCCTGTACGCTCTTCACAGTTGGGGCTGACGTATGTGTTAATACCCCCGGCATCTGTAATCATAAGGATACTGGGAGCGGTCTCAACAATAGTTCTGAACCGTTCTTCCGCCTCTCGCAGTGCTTCTTCTGCACTCTTGCGCTGAAGTGCTATGGCCGCTTGTTTTATAAACGCTTCGATTATCATTTCATCTTCTAACTCAGCGCCTTTGGGTAAAAATATAACAGCAGTGCCAATCAATTCTCGCTCTTTTGTAAAGCCGATTGTGTATATTTTGCCCGTCTTACAAATTCTCTCGATAGCATCACAAGCAGGTTTCGGGATTGTCTTTAATAAAACATCATATAAACTCTTTCTATAATCTTGCAATCTACCATCGGTAAGGTAAGAAAGCTCCTCTGCAGATCTATGGGAAGTCATGCCCTCTGGATACTTTCCGACAAGTTTTATAAAACTATTAGAAAATTTGCCCAGGCCTAATACTGCACGACTGACCAAAATGCTTGAATCCTTATCAATAGAATTAATGGCAACAATCGAGTCTCCAGTAAGTTCTTTTAATTGTTCTCCAATGAATCGGTAAATGTCTTCATCAGGAGAGAACTCAACAAATCGCATAGCCGTTTTAGACAAAATTTCAATCCGTTTACGATGTTGCTTCTCCTCTTCTTCCGCTTTCTTCCGTTCGGTGATGTCTTCTGCTACACATATTACATATTCGACCTCGCCATAATCATCTAATTTCGGCGTTCTTATAAGAGATAGTAAACGTTCTTCTCCTTTGCCATTTCCTGCCCATTGCTCAGTGCGAGTCTGTTTTTTCTTTTCAAATACTTCACTGTTACCAGCAATACAAACATCAGCTTCTTTGGTTCTAACTATGTCACGTATATTCATACCCTATAAATTCGCCTTTGGCAGCCCCCAAAAATCTGCTCGGGCTTTGTTCACTGCACCATAAGTTTCTATATCCGTCAAATACCAGATCTGTGTTTCTATATTGTCAAGCAGCAGGGTCTGCTCTTCTGACCTCTTGCGCTCTAATTGAACTAAAAAAGTTTGTGCAATTATTCCGATCAAACCACCTTCCTTTAGCAGTTCACTGCATATCCGGGCTATCTCTTCCTCCGTGTAGCGCTCTTTATCCGTTAAGGCCGCGGCATGTATCTTTTCCGTTATCAGTTCTCTAGCTGCTTCTGTACCGACACTCTGGGCATATGTGCTTATCAGGTCATTCTTATTTATTTTCATTCTTTCTTTTTATCACCGTTCGGGATGAGCAGAATTACCGATGTGGTATTGTGAAAACCGCTGAACTGTCCGGGCTCCAGTCGAATTTCGCCATATGTCTCCCAACCTAGCAGAGGTACTCCCTGTAAAACCTTCTTACAAAGGTCCACAGCCTCAGAAAATCTATCGCCCAGCATTAATTGCCGGACCGCGCAGTCGAAGACGATGACACCCGCAAAATCCGAATAACCTGCTTTTTCCGCATTTCGCTTTGCTATCACAACAGCTTCCTCTGCGGCTTTTATCTGGTTCTCTAAATTAGTGCCGTCCATAATGCGAAAAACCGCACCTTCCGCAATAGCACAGGTAAAATTAAGAGATCCATCTTTGTTTATACCAGAAGGCCATCTTATCTTATACTCGCCCTCTTTTCCGGTCGCTAACCCAAGGATGTAATTAGTAAAGAACCGTGCAATTTCTGCTGGTGTTTCGAGTTCTTCGACTTCTATAGCCCTCTTTCGGGCAACTTCTGCCGTTTCTTCTTTCCATATCTCCCATGCTGGTCTGTTATCTATCTCATAAAGCACATTACCTTTTGTCTTAGTCGCAGTCAATACCCGGCTTAGAGGACGGTGCCCGTGTTTTACACCGGTAAATAAAGGCATTTTCGCGGTAAGATGACAGACACTGAGTGCATTGGTACACACGGTATCATCGGAATACACAAATGTCTGCTTCATCTTGAAATCGTCACCTGCCATACCCCCGATAATTCGTTGTTCCCGACCAAAGAGATAGGAAGCCCATAAAGTAACCTCTTCACCAACACCTGCTAAACCAGCAACCATAAAGATTTCCATTGAGTAGGGGGTAGCCTTCGATGTCACGGGGCAGCTTCGCAGCAACTTCTTTTACTGCCGCTTCCGGATCCTCTTTTACGCCTTCTGCCAGTGCAGTAAAGACTTTTATATCGTCTGAGGTAAGTAAACCCACAGCTACACTGCCTTTTTCTACTTTATCCTATGTGAACTCTCCAGCGGTAGAAGCACCAATTAATGGCGCATTATTGGTAGCGTCTCGTACTGCATCTACCACTGCTCTGTGGTCGTACTCACTGGAAGAAAATAGAATAGCTAAATCAACTCGGGCTCCGCCCAATTTCTCTTTCGCCTGCGAAACGGCTTCTTTAGCTGCCGCAGCGCCGCCCTTAGTCAGACCGGTTGCAAATTTTGTTACCACAATAGCCCTCTCCCTCTTTTCGCCCTTCCAACTTTCTACCCCGAACCCTGCGACATATAGTTACTATCATTGGTAGCCATCAATATCTATTTCATTTTAGGTCGTTTGTGCTTATAAAGTTTTGGTACAAGAATAATGCTCCAGTTGAGCAAAGTCACTGTAATCCGTACTTCGGAACAAGAAAGCATAAAAATTCAAAACACAGAAAAATAAAGTAGAAGTGGTTAGGAGCACTTGAACATCCGCTCTACCGCTATTCGCGCGTCCACAGCGATTTCACGTGGAACTACCACTTCATACCGCTCGTTCTCTAACGCTTCTTCTATTTTCACCAACGTGGGCTTCTTCATCGCTCGGCAGAACGCAGTATTAGAAACAGGATAAAAAATCTTATTTGGGACTTGCTTTTCAAGTATGTTAATTAACCCGACCTCATCCGCAATCAAAAATTCGGCGGCATCCGCATCCGCACAAAACTTCAGCATCCCACCTGTGGTCCCGAGATAATCCGCGTGATCTTGCACTTCGGGATTGCATTCCGGGTGTGCAACGATTTTTGCGCCCGGATGCGCCGCCTTCGCTTTTAATATGTCTTTTACTGTGATTTTGTGATGCACAGGACACATTCCGTGATCGGGAATACTAATAATCTCTTTTGCCGTCCTTTTCGTTACGTAATAGGATAAAGCGTGATCAGGACCAAATAGGATAGGCGAACTGCCATCCATAGTCTCCGCAATTCTTACGGCATTACCAGCCGTGCAGACGCAATCGGCAAGTGCCTTTGTTTCGGTACTCGAGTTCATATAGAGTAGAACGTTGGCATCCGGGTACTTCCGCTTGGCATCAAGCAATTCCTTCTTCGTTAATTGCCGTGCTAAGGGGCACACTACATTTTTAACAGGGGCAATAACTTTCTTATCCGGATTTAGTAGTGCCGCGGTTTCGCCCATAAAATCAACGCCGCAAATTACTATCAGATCCGCACTTGTCTCCATTGCCGCCGTTAAGAGCCCTATTGATCCACCTGTGACATCCGCTACATCTACAACTTCCGGCCTTTCGTAGTTATGTGCCAGTATAATCGCATTTTTCTCTCGTTTCAACCTTTCTATTCGTTCTATAATTTTTGTATTCATTTTTTTACTCACTACTTAGGAGATCGGAATAACCTGCATTTAAAATTAGCTATGCTTAACTGTTTCTTAGCATACAGTTGAAAATGATTTTAGACATATGTTAGCGAATATTGAAAGCGTTCTAAAGAATAATGCGATATATGTAAACTTTTGTTAAGTACACCTTTTCGGGCGTAATCGCCGTACCCGGGATCGTGTGTAGCAAAAAGAGGGGGTTGCGTGTTACTATGATTTGCAGGTATGACCAACTCGTAGGTATAACCTACCAGTTCAATTACATATCTTCAGCTCGTAACTAACATTAACTAACAGGGCTAAGCGGCAGCGTAAAACAAACCGTGCAGCCTTTACCTTCCTCTGATTCTATCCATATACGGCCTTTGTGTACCTCGATTATCCGTTTCACAATGGCAAGCCCGGCCCCGGTTCCGTTACTACTACTATCCACTTTATGGAACAGCTCGAACACCGTCTCGTGCTGACTCTTGTCTATACCCATACCATTATCCTGCACAAAAAATACGGGCGTTTTGCCGTCCACACGGTAACCCATATCTATCTTTGGCTGCCGTTGTTCACCCATGTACTTTATACTATTTGTTATAAGATTCACAAGCACCTCTACTATCCTCATCCGGTCCACACAAACAGAGGGGAAGTCATCAGCCACGGTAACTTCAACCCCTCCTGATTTTATTTGTTCCTGTGTTTGTTCCTGTGCTTCCTGCACAAGTGCGCCAAACGGCACCTCTTCTGGCGGATTCGCTACCCGACCGATACGAGAGAGTTGCAGCGTGTCCGTTAATAGGCGGTCCATCTTAATAGCGGCTGTCTCAATATACTCCAACTGAGACGCCAAGTCCTCTGTTTTTCCATGCTCTGAATCTTCTCTCATGAGATGGGCAAAGCCCTGAATAGTAATAAGTGGCGATCTCAAGTCGTGAGAAACTGTGTATGAGAACCGTTCCAGCTCGGAGTTCTTTGTTTCTATCTCTTTCAATAACCGTTCTCGTTCCTTAACAGCACGCATTGTCTCCGTGACGTCACGACTTATTGTAAGAACATGAGATACTTTTCCCGATTCGTCTGTTAAAGGTGCTTTTTTTACCGATACATAGTGGCAATTACCATCTCTGTCGGTATATGTTCGTTCTTTAAGCTCTAATCCTTTTCCTGTTTGAAATACTTCGTTATCCCTTTCCCTTAAGACCGTTTTCCCTATTGCTTCGTCCTTTGTAACATCTGAAATCTTACAATATGCCTGATTTACCAGCACGAGACGGTGTTCCGAATCTTTAAGCGTGATTGTATCCGGAATGGTCTCAATGACGGTCTCAAGGAACTTATTTGACTCATCCAGTTCCTGCTCCATCTGCTTGCGTTTTGTGATGTCCCTAAAGATCGTTAATTTTGAGATACTGCCGTCTACATTCCTCAGTGGCGTCTCAATAAGGTCGTAAGTCCTGTTCATCCTGTGGGCGTACCATTCCCACCTGACTGTCTTCCCGGTCATTACCTCTGCCGTTTTGCACTGCGGACAGGGTTCTACTCGATTATGAAACGCTTTATAGCAAATAGCACCAACCTGATCGCCAACTTCATCAATCAAAACCCGGTTCATAAATTCTATCTTATAGTCCTTTGATACAATATATATAGTGTCAACCATGCTTTCCAATATCAATTTCAGGTTGTCCCGCTCTTTTTTTAGCCGTTCCTCCAGCACCACGTCTTTTGTTACATCCCGGCTTACTCTAACGGAGCCAATCTGTACGCCATCTTTATACTTTAACAACGCTGCCGACATGCTGATATGAACCGGCTTACCATCCTTCTTTAACGCGATAGTCCGATAGTTTTTTATCTCGCCTTCTCTACGCAACAATTCCTGTATCCTGTCCGCATCTTCGGGATCCGCGAATAAAATACTGTTTTGTCTCCCTATCACTTCATCCGCACGATAACCCATGAAGCCATCAGCGCCCTTATTCCAGTCGCGCACAATCCCATTCATGTCCACAACCGTAACCGTGTCCGCAGAACTATTGATGATGTTATCCAGATAATCTTTCGTCGCTATCAGTTCCTTCTCCACCTGTTTCAGCGCACTGATGTCTTTTGAAACTACCGTTACGGCGGTTACCTTTCCGTCTGGCTCTTTGATCGTATTTAAAGTTCGGAGGAGATATCTACCGTCTCTTCGACTTCTGTGCTCATGCCAGATAGACTTTCCGGTTTCAAATACCTGGTTGACTTTTTCAGCCAGCTCTTTCGTCTCTTCGGGCGAATGTAACTCGCCGTATGTCGTCCCTATAACGCGGTCTGCCGACAATCCCAACCGTGATAGATGCTTATCGCTCATGAACAGATACCGGCAATCTCTATCTACAAGATATATGGAATCTTCGGTTGACTCCACCAATGAGCGATACACGTCCTCGCTTCTTCGCAGTTTACATATCTCTTTTAGAACATTGACCTGCGCCTTTATCGCAGGGCGTTCGTCCTTCTTTTCTGACTGCTTTTTCTCTGTCATTCCCGGCTCTAAAAATCCTCCTATGTTACTTAGAATGTCTCTTTATCGTATTTAACCCGTAGGATACCATAAAATTTTATAATGAATATCGCTATTTTTTTTGTGCTATGTTTGTACTTTTCTACCACGAACATGAAGCGCACGGAACAGGGATAAACTCGGACTTTCTGCGTGCTCAGTGGTAAACAAGCCCTCAAGAACAAACAGGCAGCGTAAAACAAACCGTGCAGCCTTCACCCTCCTCTGATTCTATCCAGATACGACCTTCATGCACCTCGATTATTCTCTTCACGATTGCGAGTCCTGCGCCCGTGCCTTTACCTTGACTGTCCAGCTTGTAAAAAAGCGTGAACACCTTCTCGTGCTGGCTTTTGTCTATTCCTATGCCATTATCCATAACAAAGAACACGGTCTCTTTGCCGTCAGTGCGACACCCAATATCCATCTTGGGATGTGGTTGTTCACCCATGTAGTTTATACTGTTTGTTATGAGATTCACAAGCACCTCGGCTATTCTCATACGGTCCACATGAACAGCAGGCAAGTCTTCAGCCACGGATACCACAACAGCATTTGTTCTCAACTGCTCGGATGCCTGCCCAATCGCATCTTTAACAATATCCGCGAATGAAACATCTTCCGGCGGATTCACTATACGACCGATACGAGAGAGTTGCAATGTGTCCTCCAACAGGTGCTCCATCTTTGATGCTTCCTCTATTATACTATTCAAATGGTTATCCGCTTCTTCTCTTTCATTCCGTTTCAAATCTTCACGCATGACCGCTGCAAAACCTTGAATAGTAAGTAAAGGTGCTCTGAGGTCGTGAGAGACTGTGTAGGTGAACCGCTCCAGCTCGGTGTTCTTTACTTCCAGTTCCTGGAGCAACTGTTCCCGTTCCACCTCCGTTCTTTTCCGTCTAAGTGCGCTTTCTACCGTAGCAGGAAGAACTGTGAGGTAATAACTCTCCGGGTCTTTTATCAGATAGTCATAAGCACCGGCTTTCATTGCATTTACCGCTATCTCCTCATCACCTGACCCTGTAACCATTATGATGGGCGTATCTATCTTTAAGTCAAAGATGTCAAATGCTGTGCCATCGCCAAGGGCAAAATCAGAAATTATGACATCGAATTTCCGGGAAGCTAGAATATTTTTAGCTTCCGCAACAGAGCCTGTGATTGTATAATCATACGGAGTTTTATTTGCTTTAACAAATCGCTGGAATGCCATCTGGTCTACCTTATCATCTTCAATTAGCAGAATGTTGTATCGCTCTTTCTTCATCTGTATTTGTATAACGTCCTCCTCAACGCATCGCTTTCTTTTTACTTAGCAATATTGCCCGCTTTGAGCAGCAGCATAAACGGTATATTGTTTACATCATAAAAAGACTTTCGTTTATTTCTACCTTTCGATCAGTGTGTAAAGCCCAAAAAGAGTGCCAAGCTTTAATATCCGAGTTCAGTCATTTAGTAATTATTTTTACAACTCATGACAAATACAGTTGTGATTAACAGAAACAAAAATTGTAGTATTGTGAAAAAATAGTGCATGAAACAACTGCTTATAATTCATTCTCTTCTTTAGGTACAGTAAAAAAGAATGTGCTCCCCACTCCTACTTTTGAGTGTACCCATATTTTGCCTCTTTGCGACTCGACAATTTTCTTCACTATTGAAAGACCGATACCGGTACTTTCCAGTTCATCACGCGGTTTCAGCGTTTGGAATATCTGGAATATATTATCATAATATCGCGACTCTATCCCGGGTCCATTATCGGCAACAGAGAACTTCCAATATCCGGACTCTTCTGTGCATCCAATTGTTATCTGCCCATTCGGCTTGTCCATATACCGCACGGCATTGCTCATTAGATTCTGAAATATCTGTTCCATCCGGGTCCTATCACAGAGAATAGTAGGTAATTTATCTTCCACCGTTATGACTACCTCTTCTGGTGGATCAATCATTTTTATTACATCAGAAACAAGAATGCTTAAATTTGTTTCTTGTTTGTTCTCTTTCATGTGTCCAATTCTTGAATATTGCAGTATACTCTCAATTAAATTGTGCATTTGCTTTACTCGATTTAGAAGCAAATCCAGTTGCTCTTTGCCTTCTTCATCCAGCATATCGCCATAATCGGTTGAAATCCACGTTGCCAGTGACGTAATAGCGCGTAGGGGTGCTTTTAAATCATGCGAGACGATATACGCGAAATCCTTTAATTCAGCGTTCGCCTTTTCCAGCTCATCGAGCAGTTGTAACGGCCTTTCACCTGCACAAATCCGCTCTTCTTCCAGGCGTTTTCTATCGGTGATGTCTCTAAATATCGTTAATTTTGATATTGTGCCGTCAATATTCGTAAGCGGTGTCTCAACAAGGTCGTAAGTTTTGTTCATCCTGCGCGAGTACCACTCCCACCGCATTGTCTTTCCTGCCAGTACCTCTGTAGTTTTGCACCACGGACAGGGGTCTTCTCTGTCATGAATCGCTCTATAGCAAATGTCTCCGATCTGGTCGCCAACTTTATCAATCAAAACCCTGTTCATAAACTCTATTTCGTAGTCCTTTGATACAATGTACACGGCGTCAACCATGCTTTCAAAAATCAAATTCAGGTTGTCCCGCTCATCCTTTATCCGCTTCTCTAACTCCAGTTCTTTTGTTATATCTCTGCTCACACGGACAGAGCCACTCGGTACACCATCTTTATCCTTTAACAACGCTGCTGACATGCTGATATGCACCGGCATACCATCCTTCCTCAACGTGATTGTACGATAGTTTTTTATCGCTCCTTCTTTCTGAACTTGCTCCATTATCCTATCAGCTTCTTCGGGATCCGTGAAAAAAATACTGTTGGATTTCCCTATTACCTCATCGGCACGATAACCCATAATGCCCTCGGCTCCCTTATTCCAGTCTCGCACAATTATTCGTGTCCACGATCGTAATCGTGTCCGCAGAACTATTGATGATGTCGTCCAGATAATCCTTCATCTCTATCAGATCATTTTCCGTCTGTTTCAGCGCTGTGATGTCTTTTGAAATAACCGTAACAGCCACTACTCTACCGTCTGGCTCTTTGATCGGACTTAAAGTACGGAGGAAATATTTGTTGTCTCTTTGACTTCTATGCTCATGCTGCATAGACTTGTCGGTTTCAAATACCTGATTGACTAGCTCAACAAGCTCTTTCGTCTCTTCTGGTGAATTTAACTCTCTGTATGTTCTACCTATGGTTTTGTCTACTGGCAAGCCAAGCCGTGAGAGATGCTTTTCGTTCATGAACAGATACTGGCAATCTTTATCCACAAGATATATGGAATCTTCGGTTGACTCCACTAAGGAACGATACACCGCCTCGCTTTTCCACAGCTCATTAGTCCGTTTTCTCATTTCCTGCACCAGAATGCTCTTCTTGCGGCGTTCAGAATTGAGATTTGTTGCAACTATGAGTGCCGCGGCTATGGCTACTATAATAATAACTTGCGCCCTTATCACAGGTCGTTCGTTTTTTTTTGTATAACTCTTTTTTCGCGGTCATCCCTGGCACTGAAAATCCTCTTATAGTACCTTCTTTGTGCGTTATGTTTTATGTATTTTTCGGCGTGACTATAAACAAGGTCATCCTTCTCTCTCTTGTACTCTCTGATCTTTTTGTTTCCGCTTTGTATAAATCCGTTCTGACGCTGCTCTTCACTTAGATGACGTCATTGCTTCTGTCTTTATCTTCTCGGCTCGTTTCAATCCGAGACCTGGCACTTTTTCCAACTGCGTTACGTCAGCACGCGCTACCTCTGCGGGACTTCGGAATCCCGCGGAATACAACTTCCTTGCTATTACGCGACCTACACCTTTAATTGCAACCAATGCGAGCAGCTCAGGCCTTGCACCGTGCCTTAACCTGTCATTTAAAGTGCTCAATCTCGCGTACATATCCCCAACACGAAGATGCTCTGCAATCCGCGATGCTGCATAACAGATCCAGCCCAACGCATAGATATTATTGTGGATCTCACCTGGATAAGTCCCGAATTTGTCATTCATCTCCGGATAGGTCATTTCGTCTATCCATGCGTGTGCCACGATAGAACTGCCCAACGCATTCGCACCGCGGTACACCCAATCAGGATTGTTACTAAAACTGCTTGCTATCACAATCGCGTCTTTCACGTTCAACTGAATCACTTCGTCACACTGACATAGAAGTACCAGGAGGTCGAAATCCGATATTTCCACGCCGTCACCCAAAAAATTTATGCCTTCTCTTAGCAATAAAGCAGATTTCGTGGAAAGATACAACCGGGAAGAAAGTGCGCCAAAGTCCGTAGCCTGTATCTCATCGTTAGCCTCGTCTATGGTGATAAAACCCACCTGCTCTAATTGCCGCAATATACTTTCCAGCTCGTCTTTCACAAATCCCATTTCATCCGGATTCTGATACGCATAGAATGTACTATCGAGGAATTCATATATCGCCTCTACCCTGTGTGCGCCCGCGACTATGGTTGCGAGAATCTGCTCTGTCATTGCATCCCAGGAAAATTGCGATTCTACACGTTCCAGGGCACCATGTATGTATAATTCTTCTATAGTCTCTTTTTCCGCTTCGCTCTTCGCCACTATCAGCCCTAGTCCATACCGGTCGTGTTCCGGTCTTCCCGCGCGACCAAATACCTGCTTTATCCAGCTTACGGGCATGGGCGCATTCCCTCGCTCTTGCGTGAAGAACCTGTAATTTCTGATTATTACTACTTTCGCAGGTAAAGACACGCCCATTGCCAACGTTGGCGTGCAGCATATCACTTTTAGCACACGAGCTCGGAAACTCTCTTCCAGCGCTCGCCTCTGCTCAGGATGCAGCCACGAGTTGTGATATGCAACGCCATGCTTAACTATCTCGTTCAAGTCGTCCACACCGATGTCAACTTTATCCGCAAGCACATCTAACTCGGCATTTCTTTGATTCAGCCGTGCTGCAAGTTTCCTTGCAAAAGATGCAGAACCGCGTTTCGTGTTCACAAAAACAAGCGTTTGCGATCCTGCTTTTACGTCTGCCACCACGCGCTCTAATATCGCGTTGTCGTTCTTTGCCAGAAATACTTCTTCCTTTAACGGCACCGGACGCCATTCTGATTGTATCAAAGACGCATTCAACCAGTTTCCAAACTCATCCGCATTCGGTATAGTTGCGGATAGTGCAATAACTCTTGCAGAGGGATTGAAGCTCATAAACCGTGCCATTGCACCTTCCAATCGTGGACCTCGCTTCGTATCACCCAGCACGTGCGCCTCATCAACGACCAGAACCGAAATCTGCCTTAGCCAGGATGGCTTAACTCGCGTGAGAGAATCCAGCTTCTCCAGTGTTAGAATTGTGAGGTCATAGCGTTCAAGATACCGCGAGGAACTCTCGTAATCGCCTGTTGATATACCTACATTTGCAACCGCGCTGTATTTATCCTTAAAATTTAGGTATTTCTCGTATGCTAATGCGTTCAGGGGCACGACATAGAGGCACTTGCCCGAATCGTGCAAAATTGACTTTAGCATTGCCAATTCCGCTAACAGCGTCTTTCCGCTTGCCGTTGGTGATGCAATAACGAAATTCTTGCTGCTGTCGAGCAGACCTGCTTTTATCGCTTCTTCTTGCGGTGGGTACAGTTCTTTATCTTCACCGAATATATACGCAGCTCGTTCCTCTAAATTCAGGTCTGATAACTTCATTTCCGAATACCCATACGCTAAAAAGAATATAATACTTTTACAAATTAACTCTATTACTATTCAGTGATGTGAGAGATGGCAAAGAAACGAGGGAGAGGAAAAGGGAAGATAACAAAATCCGCGGGTAGGTTTGGTGTGCGTTACGGGCGAAAGATAAGAAAAGCAGTTGCCACCATAGAAGCGCAGACAAGAGCTGCGCATAAGTGTCCGCGTTGTGAAAGAGCGTCAGTATCCCGGAAGGGCACAGGGGTATGGAAATGCGCAAAATGTGGCTATACGTTTACAGGCGGCACATATGTCCCGCAAACTCCGGTAGGCATAACGGCGCAGAGGGCGATAAAGCGGTTGTCCGAAAGAGAAGCCGGAGCGGAGATAGGCATAGAAGAACGCGGGGAGAACCCGGAAGTTGGGGTACAGGGCTGAGGAGAGAAGATATGGGCTATTATTGTTTGCGGTGTAAAAGAATTGTAGAGCTTAAAACGGAGTATCAGAGTGTAAGGTGCCCCTACTGTGGTTATAGAGCATTAAAAAAGGAGCGGCCAACAGTAATAGTTAAGAATGTAAAGGCGATATGAACTTTTTCGGTTACGTTGTTATTACTTTCTGATGAAGATCGAAGCGGAATTTGTGCTTGAGGATGACGAAGAAATAGTAAAGACAATCTATGAGTCAATAAGAGAGGAGCGTGAGGACAGGGTAGAAGATAAAAGACGCTCTTATGTTGATCTCGCTATTGGTGCGAATAGGTTATGCGTGTATATACACGGTGAGGATATTGTGAGGGTGCGAGCAGCCGCGAATTCTTGGCTTCGATTGTTAAAAGTAGCGGAAGAGATGGTAGAGGTGGTAAAAGAATGCGAACTACGTGGTTCCTGAGCGGGATACCTGCGTTGGTCTCCGTGTTGCTAGGTATTCTCGTGCTTTTATGCGTGGTATGGTTCATTATTAAGTTTTTACCGTATATCATCATGATAATTGTGGCTATTATTATAGTCCTGCTCGTGTTACATTTTCTATGGCGCGAAATGCCATGATTCTAGTGTGGCTATCACGAACGAGTAAATTCATAGCTCTTTATCTTTACTATACAAAAGATAATATACACTAACAACATGGTAATAAGAGCATAACTTATTTGTGCCGCCGTAACTCAGTTGGTAGAGTACCCGGCTGTTAACCGGATTGTCACAGGTTCGAGTCCTGTCGGCGGCGTAAGCTGAAATGTTCAAAGCCTCACTATTTCCATACAAAACACGCAAACCTTTGCGATTATGCTTGTCGGCGGCGTAGGTGGTAAAAAGTCCTTATCAATAACCGCTTACGAAAAGGTGTGTAAATATCTGTGTGCTTGCGGTCCGTTCGTTAAAAAATACTTTTATATCACATCCACCAGATCTTCTAAAAACAGCTTCACCGTCTCTTCCGTCACATGCGGCATTATCACCAGTCGAAGTGCTTTCGGCTTCCGCGTGGTTGAAACTTCCCAGCCTTTCGCTTTTAATGCCACTGCTGCTCGATCAACCTCGTCTATACTCAACGTCACCACGTTCATGACCGGCTCAATTTCAGGACGAATACCTTTCGCCTTTGCTCCCTGTACTAACAGCCTCGTTAATCTCATGCATTCAGTTACAATCGCCCTCAGGCCTTCCTGGCCAAGATATTTAAAAACCGCGAATGTAGCCGCTGTGGAGGCGCCGCTTCTCGTCCCTGTCAGCGAAGACTGTCCATGAGTCGTCAGATACGGTGTAGATACTTCCAGCTCATCGAGATACGAATTCTCTCGGAACAGAATACAACCCGTGGGAATCGTGCTCATACCCATCTTATGCGGATCCACGGACACACAGGATACTCCGTCAAGCGTGAAGTCGAACTGGTACCTATCCTTTTCGGCGAGAAACGGAATCACGAAACCGCCAAAAGCGGCATCCACATGCAGGAATAGGTCGTTTTCCTGGGTAATAGCCGAAAGCTCTTTTATTGGGTCTATCTGTCCGAATTCCGTCGTGCCTGCTATGCCCACCACGCAGATCGTGTTAGCATCTATCAATTCTTCTACCGAGTTCACGTCCACACGTAGCGCATCATCCAGGGTCGCTTTCTTCACGTCAACGCACAATATATCCGCGATTTTATCAAACGAGAAATGCGCGGTCTCAGGCACGATTATGTTCATCTCCCTCAAACCTGCTCTCTTCCGCCTGTTTCGTATCGCCCGTATCGCCTGTATATTCGATTCTGTTCCACCAGTGGATAAGTAGCCATAGACGTTCTCACGACCCAGCAACGCGCCTATCATCCGAATCAGTTCAGTCTCCATCTCTTTTGTACCTGGAAATAGTCCGGAATCACCTAAATTCGATTCCAGGAACATGTTATGTGCGTATGCCGCTATTTCGTGTGGATACGTGCACATCGAGCTTAGGACCCGTTTGTAAGACAAATCTTTATGCTTTTTCTCCACGAGCAGTGATTCTACCGCGTCTCTGCTCATACCGCGTTCTTCCATTATTGTCACCCAGCCTTTATTTTGTGTTGTCCCCTTATACCTACACGATTGAAAAGGGAATGTTAATGCCAGATTGTTTTTCCGTACTTAAGATTCTGCTAAAAATCGTGCCGGTGCGGGCATCTTGAGTGCGAGAGTGGTATAAGCAAAAAACTCATTTAAATAACTGGATACCGATATATCACCAAAGGGAGAAGCATGTAACATGGGCAGTGTAAAAGATTTGTTAGTTTTGGATAAGCCGACTAAAAACAAACTAGGAAAGGCGCATTTTGTGTTCTCGGACAGATACTCAGTATTTGATTGGGGCGAGATGCCGGACCATATTCCGGATAAAGGCGCCGCTATCTGCATAACCACAGCATATTTCTTTGAGAAATTAGAAGAGACAGGGATAAAGACCCATTATCGCGGATTAGTAGAAGGAGACGAAGTAAAGAGTTTATCAGAATTAAATTCACCGCAATCGCGCATGGAACTAAACCTATTACGGGTTTTAAAGCCTCGCATTGCAGGAAATACATATGACTATTCCGTTTACAAAGAGGAGAATGGGAATATGCTTATTCCACTTGAGATAATCTATCGTAACTCGCTGCCGGAAGGTTCGAGTGTGTTCCGGCGATTAAAAGCAGGAAGTTTGAGCTTAGATGAAATTGGTTTAGAGAAAAAGCCATATCCGGGGCAGGTTTTAGAACGACCGTTGCTGGATGTCTCGACAAAGCTGGAAGCGAGCGATAGGTACATTAGTTGGGACGAGGCGAAGGAACTTGCAAGTCTGAGCGAATCAGAACTAGAAGAAATCAAGCGGGTAACTCTGCACATAAATGGGGTCATTACCAGCGAGGCACGCAGGGCCGGACTGACAAACGAAGATGGTAAGATAGAATTTGGATTTGATGAAGCACGGAATCTGGTACTGGTAGATACCTTAGGTACTCTGGATGAGTGTCGTTTCACGTTTGAAGGGATGCCGGTGAGTAAAGAGATTGCAAGGCTATTTTACAGGAATACAAGCTGGTATGACGCGGTTGAAGCGGCAAAAAAGGTTGATAAAATCGGATGGAAAGAATTGGTAGAAATTAAGCCGGCTGCGTTACCGACCGCACTCAGAGATGCGATCTCACTGCTTTATAAAGCCAGTTGTAACGAGATGACGCACCGGATTTGGTTTGATGATGTTCCAGCGGTGAAAGAGGTATTGGAAGAGATAAAGGGGATTACTGCGGCATGAGTCGGGGGGGGGGTGTTCTCGTAAACTCGATAAATCTTATCTTTTATCACCCCTTATGTTTATATGCCGTTATAACAATCCTAACATGAGAGATGAGAAAAATTGAATTCCACGACCGAGAAAAGGAGCTAAAAGAGGTTAGAAATTTACTGGATGCTGAACCATCTCTGATTACGTTCATCTACGGTCCGATAAACTCAGGAAAAACCGCACTAATCAATCATCTGATAGAACAACTACCTGAAGATTACGTTGTTTTTTACATAAACCTCAGGACTAAAATTTTAGCGAGTTACGATGATTTCATTGAATCGTTGTTTGAGATGGAACTGACGACCGATCTGACGAGTAGGAAAAGACGAGAAACATTGAAGGAACTGATTTCGTCTGTCACCCGGGTTACAGGCATACCAATAACCCGCGAGTTTATGGATTATGTCTTCCAGGATAATAAGCCAAAGAACGCCTTTTCGTACATGATTAAACTTTTTGAAGAAGTGAGAGCTTCCGGGAAGCAGCCAGTTTTGGTTTTGGATGAGTTCCAGAAGATAGGGGACGTGAATGTGGATGGTACACTTATATACGAGCTCTTTAACTTTTTCATAGACTTAACGAAAGAGCAGCATCTCTGTCACGTCTTCGCGGTTTCTTCTGATTCGCTATTCATAGAACGCGTGTACAGTGAGGCTATGCTGGAAGGCAGGTGCAGGTATCTGCTCGTGGATGATTTTGATGAGGCTGCGACGAAAGCGTTTCTGGTGCGGCATGGCTTTACAGAAGCTGAGAAAGCGTTAACGTGGGAATACTGTGGTGGCAAGCCCGTGTGTCTGATTGAACTTGTAAACTCAGAAAGCCGTGAAAATAAAGCCAAAGAGATGTGTCGAATAAGAAAAGGGCAGATAGATCAAAGAATAAGAGTATTGAAGATAGTGAGCAAGAAAATCCTGTTTGAAGAAGAAACGATTGATTTAAAATATGACCATATAACAAAAATCCTTGAGGTCTTTCTGGATGAAGAATCTTACGCTTATGAAGTGATTACACCGGAAATTGCGTATCTTGTTAAGGCAAATATTCTCTTTGTTGATCCGGTCAGTGGCATCATAAAACCGCAATCACGGCTGAATCTGCTTGCCATACGAGAGGTGATGAAGGGTGATAATTGAGAATATTTGAATGGCTATTTATAAAAAAGCATCATTTTGTTTCTGCCATTGTTTTTAGCCGCCGGATACATTCTCATATTGATAAGTGCTGCTGAAATTGCATTATTCACGCTTTCGTCTGCATATATCGTAATCGGCAGTTTCATGAGCTCTTTTTTTCACTGATTGTAATTGTTTAGCTAACCACAAGATTGCACAGATTTCCACACAACCTTTCTTTCCCCAAGAAAGTTTGATCAAAGAAACGTATATTTTTTGATAAAACTTTTTTCTAAAAAGTTTTAGTGTTAATCTCGTGAAATACCAAAATTCCTTTTTTATACAAAAACAAATATTTAATTTAGCAGGTGTTCCAGATGATTTCACAAGAAGAGATAAATGCAGTTTTAGGTGAATACGACCGGAATAAGGTGACCATAGGCGTCCTGGGCTCGCATTCCGCATTGGATATATGTAGGGGTGCGAAAGACATGGGCTTTAGAACTTTAGTAGTGTGCCAGAAGGGCAGGGAGCAAACCTATGCCAGGTATTATCGAACGGAGGACTCACTCGGTATAGTGGACCAGACATTAATCTTAGACAAATTCACTGATATAACACAGGAAAGTGTGCAGCGGGAGATGCGAGAACAGAATGTTATATTCATACCGCACCGATCCTTTGAGGTGTACGTGGGCTTTGACCAGATAGAGAATGAATTCCTGCTACCGCTATTCGGCACCCGAAGCATACTACGAGCAGAGGAGCGCGATGCTCCGAGGAACCAGTATTATCTGATGCAAAAAGGTGGTATTCCGTATCCCAGGGTGTTTAATAGCCCCGAAGAAATAGACCGGCTGGTTCTGGTAAAAGCACCGGAAGCACAGCGTACCTACGAACGTGCGTTCTTCTTCGCTTCTTCCACGGATGAGTTCTATACGAGTTCAGAGCAGATGATTCAGGCGGGCAAGATAACAAAAGACGGGCTGAAGAAAGCGGTAATCGAAGAGTTCGTTATGGGCACGCAGTCCAACTTCAACTATTTCTATTCGATATTAGACCAGCGACTGGAACTTTTGGGGACGGACACACGGCGACAGACGAATTTAGACGGCATTCTCCGTCTTCCAGCATCACAGCAGTTAGAAGCATTGAAGCACATAGACGTAAAAGCAATAGAAGCCGGGCATATCGCATGCACGGTAAAGGAATCGCTATTAGAGCAGATATTTGATTTGGGCGAGAAATTTGTGCGTATCGCGAGGCAAGAGTACCCACCCGGTATTATTGGGCCTTTTGCGTTACAGTCCGCGTTCATTCCCGGTCCTCCATCAGAAAAAGCGATTGTATTTGACATCTCTATGCGTGTGCAAGGCTCGCCCGGAACTATGTTCACACCGTATTCCGGCTACTACTATGGTGAGTCGCTTTCGGTCGGCAAGCGGGTGGCAATGGAACTCAGGAAAGCCATTCAACAGGACAGATTGGAAGAGACGGTTACGTGAAATGATACACCAAAGCGAAATCACCAGCATTCTGGACGGTTATGACCGCGAGAAGATAACTATCGCCACGATCGGGAGTCATACTGCATTACAGATACTTAAAGGAGCAAGAGATGAAGGCTTCAGGAATATGGTAATCTGCAAAAAGGGCAGTGCAGATGTTTACCGGCAATTCGGGCTGGCAGATGAACTTGTAATAGTCGAGAATTACAAACAAGTACTGGAAACGGCGTTTCAGGAACGGTTGATAGAACGAAACGCGATACTTATACCGCATGGCTCATTTGTGGAGTATCTCTCGCCTGCCCGGATCGAGAACGAACTCGCTGTGCCTATGTTCGGAAATCGAAAAGTTCTGGATTGGGAATCTGACCGTAATAAGGAGCGGGAATGGTTGCTGCGTGCGGGGATAAGACTGCCCCGGGAATTTAAGGACCCGACAGATATAGATAGATTAGTAATGGTAAAATTTCCGGGTGCTAAAGGCGGACGGGGTTATATCCTTGCAAGCAATCCTGAAGAGTTTGAACAGAAGTACAAGGCGCTGGAGCTTATAGATAAGGAGATGTATACCCTGCAGGAGTACGTAATCGGCACGCGGTTCTATCCACACTATTTCTACTCACCGTTAAATGATAAGCTGGAACTCCTCAGTATGGACATCCGGTATGAATCCAACATTGACGGTATCGCCCGGCTATCTCATATACTTCAGGATAGTCTTCCGGAACCTTCGTTTGTTGTTACGGGTAATCTACCGGTTGTTATCCGGGAGTCGCTCCTACCGCGCGTACTGGAAATGGGACAGAATGTGATCGAAACGTCACGGGTGCTGTTCAGTCCTGGTTTGACCGGGCCTTTCTGCATAGAAACGGTCTGCACAGAAGACCTGGAGTTTATCGCGTTTGAGATTTCTGCCAGGATTGTAGCGGGTACTAATCTGTTTATTAATGGTTCGCCGTACTCGCAGTTGCTTTACGATGTGCCAATGAGTACCGGAAGGAGAATAGCACGTGAAGTGAAAGAGGCGATCAAGGGCGATTTGCTGGATGTGGTTGTGTATTGAATTCTGGTTGGAACTGCGGATTTATGCTTGTGGCACTACTTTATTTTAGCAGCGGTCACTTATACATTTAGAATGAGGAAACAATCAATGCCCCCGAAAACACCGATGATGCAGCAGTATTATCAGATAAAAGATAAATACCGCGATGCTATCGTGCTCTTCCGTGTCGGTGACTTCTACGAAACGTTTGGAGAAGATGCGAAGCTAGCATCAAGAGAATTGAACATCGCACTAACCGCAACCGGCAGGGGCAAAGGCGCAACGCGAAAAATACCGATGGCGGGCGTGCCGTACCATGCGGTTACACCGTACATAAAACAGTTGATACAGAAAGGCTACAAAGTAGCTATCTGCGAGCAGGTAGAAGATAAAGAAACAAAAAAAATAGAGAAACGCGAAGTTGTGCGGCTAATCACGCCAGGCACGGTAATTGAGGATTCATTCTTAGAAGAGCGATTCAGCAATTATCTGATGGCCGTGAACGTTTTAGACCGCAAAGTGGGTGTTGCAATGGTAGACGTCTCAACAGGCGAGTTTTCTTTGACGGAATTAGAAGATGACGAGACGCATTCACCATTACAGAACGAGATAGAGCGTGTGAAACCCGCGGAAATCGTTATTCCGGATTCACTCGAGTTTAGCATTGAACATGGTATGTGCACCATTTCGCGTTATGACGATTACTATTTCGACTACAAAAATGCGTATACCCGGCTTGTAAACCATTTTGGGGTGATTTCGCTGGATGGGTTCGGATGTGTGGGGCTAAAAGCAGGCATATCATCCGCTGGTGCTGTGATCTCTTATTTACAGGACACACAAAAGCGTGTGCTGTCGCACCTGAAGCCGCTTAAGTCATTCTTCGTATCGGATTATATGGTATTAGACAGTGTGTCAGTGCGAAACCTGGAAATATTTAGTAACATACGTGACGGCACGCAACGAGGAACGCTTCTCAGTGTGCTTGACAAAACACTCACGGGCATGGGTTCACGACTATTGAAGAAGAGTTTGAGGTATCCTTTACTCGATATAGACGAGATAAAAAGTAGGGAAGAGGTGGTAACGGAATTCCATGCTGAGATACTGCTAAGAGAGTCATTGAAAGAGGCGCTCCGGGAAATATACGATATGGAGCGGATAATAAGCAGGATATCGTATGGCAGTGCAAAAGGAAAGGATCTGGTATTACTTAAACGGTCGTTACTACAGCTAAAGGCGCTTAAAGGATTGCTAAAGAACTGTCGTGCCGAGAAGATAAGCGACATGTTGAAAACATTGAAGGAACTGAATTTCGCGGCTATTATCCGTCTCATAGAGCATGGCATAGTAGAGGAGCCACCGGCGACTGTGAAGGAGGGCAGGCTGATAAAAGAGGGGCATAATGCCGAGCTGGACGAGTTGAGACAGATAAAGCGAGACGGTAAGAAATGGTTAGCTGAATTCGAGGAGCGTGAGAAAGTACAGACCGGCATAAAATCGCTTAAGGTAGGTTACAACAAGGTTTTTGGGTATTATCTCGAAGTACGGAAGTCCTGGATAGCGAAAGTGCCGGATTCGTATATACGAAAACAGACACTAACAGAGGCCGAACGGTACATCACGGACGATTTAAAGGCGTATGAAGCAAAGGCGTTGAGTGCCGAGGAACGTATAAAGGAGTTGGAATACGAGTTATTCGAGCAGATAAGGCAAGAAGTTGCGAAACGAGCGAAGGAGATCCAGGAAGCTGCGAATTTGGTTGCTGAGCTGGACATGCTGTTAGCGTTCGCAGACGTTGCCGCGGAGAACGGATACTGCTGCCCCGGGGTAGATGACAGTGATGAGATACACATACACGGTGGCAGGCACCCCGTGGTGGAGAAAGAGGTGAAAGAAGGATTTGTGCCCAATGACGTCCAGTTCGATGATAATAACCGGTTGATGATTATAACAGGCCCGAATATGAGCGGTAAGTCTACATTCATGCGACAGGCAGCGTTAATTGTGCTTATGGCGCATATAGGCGCTTTTGTTCCTGCGAGTGATGCAAAGATAGGTGTGGTGGACCGTATTTTTACGCGGGTGGGCGCTTATGATGACCTGTCCATGGGACAGAGTTCGTTCATGGTGGAGATGAGTGAAACTGCGAATATTCTTAATAATGCATCAGAACGAAGTCTGGTCATTCTTGACGAGATAGGGCGGGGGACGAGTACACTTGATGGCGTCAGTATCGCATGGGCTGTGGCTGAATACATAAATACGGTATTAAATGCAAAGACTATGTTTGCAACTCACTTCTATGAGCTTACGGCACTCGCCGATAATCTCGATAGTACCAACTGCTACAACGTCTCGATAAAAGAGGCGGGTGATGAGATTTTTTTCATACGGAAAGTAGTAGAAGGACGCGGCTCAAAAAGTTATGGGATACAAGTTGCGAAACTAGCGGGATTGCCGGACATGGTGATAGAAAATGCAAAGCGTAATTTGAGACTGATGGAAAGCGAGGTAGAAACGGAAAGTGTAACATTAGGAGCGAGCACGGGTGCAGAGAGTGCAGAAGTGACGAAGGAATTTGTGGTGCAATCGCATCCCGTGGTTGAGGAGTTGAAATTACTGAATCTGGAGAAGACTTCGCCAATCGAAGCGTTGAATAAATTGTATGAGCTGAAGGAGAAGGTACGTCTGGATCCGAAAGGGGTATATACGCATTGCTGATCTACCAAAGTTATTTAATTAACCACGCTTAACAAATGATATAAAAGTGCCAGTTAGAAACGTACACATCTCGGAATGTCCTAGCAAAATTTAATCAGGAAGGATTGGTAGAATGGCAAAGAATGACATTAAAACAGAAGAAGAGCCTCTTGAGAAGCAACTGTGGAAAGCGGCAGATAAACTCAGGAAGAATATTGACGCTGCCGAGTACAAACATATAGCCCTGGGTCTGATTTTCCTGAAATATATATCAGATGCCTTTGAGGGGTTATATCAAAGACTGCAAAAAGGAGTGGGGGATTACGCCGGTGCTGACCCTGAAGACAGGGACGAATATAAAGCCGAGAATGTCTTTTTTGTTCCTGAAATTGCCCGCTGGTCATATCTTCAGGCGAGAGCAAAACAGCCAGAGATCGGTAAAGACGTTGATAATGCGATGGATGCCCTTGAAAAAGAGAACCCCTCGCTCAAGGGTGTTTTGCCTAAGGTCTATGCACGAGGCAACCTTGACCCGACAAGTCTTGGCGGTTTGATTGACCTGGTGGGCAACATCGCGCTTGGCGATGCAAAAGCCAGAAGCGCCGATATTCTCGGTCATGTGTTCGAGTATTTCCTTGGCGAGTTTGCGCTTGCAGAAGGCAAAAAAGGGGGGCAGTTCTATACCCCCCGAAGCGTTGTTCAATTGCTTGTAGAAATGCTGGAACCCTACAACGGCAGAGTCTTTGACCCTTGCTGCGGTTCCGGCGGCATGTTCGTCCATTCGGAGAAGTTCGTTGCCCAACACCAGGGGCAGGTGAACGACATATCTATTTACGGACAAGAGAGCAACCAGACCACCTGGCGATTGTGCAAAATGAACCTTGCCATTCGCAGTACCGACAGCTCACAGGTCAAATGGAACAATGAAGGTTCCTTTCTGAACGATGCCCACAAAGATTTGAAGGCTGATTACGTCATCGCCAATCCACCGTTCAACGACAGCGATTGGAGCGGCGATCTATTACGTAAGGACGGTAGATGGAACTACGGTGTACCACCCACCGGAAACGCCAACTATGCCTGGATACAGCACTTCCTGCATCATCTAAGCCCGAGCGGGCAGACCGGTTTTGTTCTGGCAAAGGGGGCGCTGACCTCCAAAACCTCTGGCGAAGGCGATATTAGAAAGGAGCTTGTGGAAGCTCGGCTGGTTGACTGCATCGTGAACCTGCCACCAAAACTGTTCCTGAACACGCAGATACCAGCCAGCCTGTGGTTCCTGAGCAGAGACAAAACCAACGGTAAATACCGGAACAGAACTGACGAGCTCCTGTTCATTGACACGCGGAACATGGGGCATCTCATCAACCGCAGGACTCGCGAGTTCTCAAAAGAGGACATCCAGAAAATTGCGGTGACATATCACAACTGGCGCAATCCGGACGGTGAATATGAAGATGTAAAGGGGTTCTGCAATTCCGCATCCATTGAACGGGTGAAAGAGCTGGATTATGTGTTGACCCCAGGGCGATATGTGGGCTTACCGGACGATGAGGATGAATTTGATTTCAATGAGCGATTCACACATTTAAAAACCGAGTTTGAAGAGCAATTGAAAGAGGAAGCAGGGCTGAACGCCCTCATCGCCGAGAATCTCAGGAAGGTGAAATTGAAATGAACTTGAAATCACAGCTTGTGATGTCCAATTCCTACAAGATATTGAGGTCACATTTTGTGACCTTGAATTTGTGTCCACATATATCCATACAAACAAACAGGTGTCGGGGGTGTGGTTATGACTGAAAAAGGCAGGACACATGCAAACAGATATGAATTGATGCGAATAGATGATATTCAGAGCAGAATTCACACCATCCGCGGCGTTCAAGTGATGTTAGACAGGGATTTAGCTGTTCTGTACAAGGTGGAAACCAGGGTATTGAACCAGGCAGTCAAAAGAAACAGTGATAGATTTCCAGAGGAATTCTGCTTTCAGCTCACTGATATGGAATTCGATAATTGGAAATCACAGATTGTGATGTCCAATGTAGACAAGATGGGGTTGAGAAGACCGCCGTATGCCTTCACCGAGCAGGGAGTTGCCATGCTCTCCGCCGTTTTAAGAAGCGATGTCGCGGTGGAGATCAGCGTCAAGACAATCAACGCTTTCGTGGCCATGCGCCGGTTCTTCGCCTCAAATGCGCAGGTCTTTCAAAGGTTGGATACCCTTGAACTGAAGCAGTTGGAAACCGATGAAAAGATGGAAAAGGTATTAAACGCCATAGAATCCCGGGAAATACAGCCGAAGCATGGGATTTTCTTCGATGGTCAGATATTCGACGCTTATGACTTTGTCTCAAAATTGTTCAGAAGCGCTAAGAAGTCCATTGTGATCATAGACAACTATCTGGACGACAGCGTCCTCACCCATCTGACCAAGAGAAAAAAGAACATCCGCGTCACCCTTCTCACAAATAAGACCTCCAAGCCGCTGGCTCAGGATGTCAAGAAGTGCAACGAACAGTACCCGCCAATTGAGATTAAGGAGTTCAAAAACGCCCACGACAGGTTCATCATCATTGACGACACGACCGTCTATCACTTCGGCGCATCCCTCAAGGACCTGGGCAAGAAGTGGTTCGCCTTCTCGAAGATGGACATCGGGGCGGTTGAGATGCTCACAAGGTTGGAGGGGATGAAATCGCAATGAGTAAAAAAGAAGTATTTCATTTCACAGTCGGTCAGTTAGTTGATATTTTAAAGACTCTGCCACAGGATCTGCCGGTATTGACCAGCGGTTATGAAAATGGTTTTGAGAATTTTTATCCGCTGAGTGTTATTAAGGTGAAGCATGAGCCTGAAAATCCGTACTATGATGGTGAATTTCAGGTTGCGGAGGATGGGGATGAAGGAACGTTTGATGCGGTGGTGCTCAGGAGGGTGGTTCGGGATGAGTGAGTGGAATGAATGCAAGCTGGGAGAAGTTTATGATTTTGCTTCAGGTCTTTCAAAAAGCAGAGATCAATTCGGCTTCGGTTATAGTTTTCTTTCATTTAGGGATGTTTTTCATAATTACTTTGTCCCAAAAGAAATAACTCAACTTGCCAACTCGACAGAAAAGGAAAGAGAACGATGTTCAATTAAAAGAGGGGATGTGTTTTTAACAAGGACAAGTGAAACACAAGAAGAATTGGGGATGAGTTCTGTCGCTTTAAAGGATTATCTGGATGCTACTTTTAATGGTTTCACAAAACGTTTACGTCCTAAAAATAATATAGAAATATTACCAGAATACGCAGGGTTTTATTTTCGTTCTCCACGTTTTAGGGCTACTATGACAAGCATGGCTTCGATAACAACAAGAGCAAGCCTTAATAATGGAATGTTGTCAGAACTAACCATCGTAATCCCCCCTCTCCCCGAACAGCGCGCCATCGCCTCGGTGCTTTCCAGCCTCGACGACAAGATAGACCTGCTCCACCGCCAGAACAAGACCCTCGAAGCCATGGCGGAGGCGCTGTTCAGGCAGTGGTTTGTGGAGGGGGCGGATGAGGGGTGGGATTCTGTCAGAGTTGGCGACTTTGTTCATACAAATGTTGCAAGTATTAACAAAGACAACGCTCTCAAAACAATTAGATATTTGGACACGGGTTCACTTACGGAAGGCAAAATTGACGGGTATCAAACATTCGATATTGCCGATGCACCAAGCAGAGCACGCCGGATTGTTAAACATAATGATGTTTTGATGTCAACTGTGAGACCCCATCAAAAGCATTATGGCATATTACATGACTTTCGGCCATCTGGATTATAACGACATGTTAAATTAAACAACTTTGAAATTATACAAGAATCCAGTTGTATCTTTTATTCCCATACGATTAACGACCTCGAGTGCCGATTCCAACTTCTTCATAATAT
>JAPVWK010000002.1 GCA_028572065.1 Candidatus Methanophagales archaeon | reverse complement strand
TACCAATAATCTTGTCCAGCCAGGTCTGCTCGAATTCCACGCCCGAGCCCACCTTCAAGTATATCCTCGCCTTGCTGACTTCCATTAATTGACCCGGTGTTGGTTCATAGGTATGAGGACTCGCTCCTGGCGGTACCATGATTGTAACACTCACTTTGTCGCCTGCCACGTTATGCACGAAATCCGCTTGTGGTAGTATAGTCACAACCACCCCTATTGCTTCTTCATCTGCTACTCTGCCTCTACCAGGGTTAGTGTAAATGTACGTGGCACTCACGGCGATTATGCAGATGACCGCAAACAGCATTACAACTAATATCCCTCTTCGCTTTTCCATCTTTGCCTCTTCACCATTTATAGATAGACTGGTTTAGTAACAGAGATAAAGCACGAATTTGAGGACATCATAAGTACGCAGATTCATAACCACTTGCGAGAGGACAAATGCCTCGAAGTATTCATTCTGGAGGGTGACGCAGCGCGGATAAAGCAACTGGTCCGGCAGTTCCAGACGAGTCGAAAGATGGACTATGTTAAGTTGATAGTGGCATGATACGGTAGTTTCGGTATTTCAAAAAAGCTCGTGGATTTTATAAACCGTCCTGATATTAAGTGAATATGGACCCTATGATTATCCTCTATGCGATATGGCTGATGCTGCCTGCGTACATCACGAATCTGAGTGCGGGGTTCTTCAAAGGGAAAACACCCATAGACCGCGGTATTTATTGGGGTAAAAACCGGTTGCTGGGTGATGGCAAGACATATGAAGGCTTCTTGAAGGGCACCGCTTGCGGAGTCCTATGTGGTATAATCCAACAACCCATGTCCCACTCGTTCGGGCCTTTCCCTCTTTGTTTAGTCACGATTCTTTGCTTATCCGCAGGTGCAATGCTTGGTGACCTCCTGGCCAGTCTCGTAAAGCGGCGCGTGGGCCTGAAAAGAGGTGCACCCTTTCCTGTTGTAGATCAACTGGACTTTGTAGCGGGCGCGTGGCTGCTTCTGTTCCTGTTTGCACGAGATTGGTTCATTGACGCTTTCACTCCAGAAATAATCATTATAGTAGTTATAATTACGCCGATACTGCACTTACTTACAAATTACACAGGCTTTAAACTGGGGCGAAAAGATGTGCCCTGGTGATACAACAGCGAAAAAAGGAAAGATATATATAGTGTTTCTATCCTATTTAGGTTGGTGTACGGATGGCGAAGAGAAGGGAAATGACTAAGGAAGGACGTAGCGAGAGGGCGAACTAAAAGCGGAAGGGAGAGAAATAGTGATGACATGGTTTTTAGCTGAACATTATCCGGTACTTGTGATTGTAATCTCGATGTTTGCTGCATTTACTATCTTAATCGCAGGTTGGCTAAATAAGAAAGTCGCGTTTCCTATTTCGTTAGCTACTATATTCATACAACTGTTGATGGCGTTCTCTATGCTGAAACGCGTCTTGGCAGAAGGGCCCATACATTACCAATTGGGTGGCTGGGCACCGCCATGGGGCATAGAATACGTAATAGATACGTTTAATGCGTATGTACTCATCGTGATTCTATTTCTTAGCTTTATTTGTGCTATATATTCAAAACGAAGCGTAGAGAAGGAGCTACCGCTTAAGATAGTTCCGTTCTATTCGGTATTTCAACTACTTATCACCGGTTTATGTGGCATAGTTGTGACAGGTGATATTTTTAATTTGTACGTATTCCTGGAAATATCGGCATTAGCGTCATACGCACTGATAGCAGTTGCCGGTGGAAGAGCGTTAAAAGCGAGTTACAACTATGTGATTATGGGCTCTATGGGTGCCTGTTTCTACCTGTTAGGCGCGGGTTTCCTATACGCGGTTACCGGCACGCTAAATATGGCCGACCTTTCGGCACTGCTGCCACCGCTGTATGGGAACAGAGCAGTGCAAGCAGCGTTTGTGTTCTTTGCTGTCGGGATGAGCATAAAGATGGCGCTATTTCCGTTACATGTATGGCAGCCGGACGCATACACGTACGCACCTTCTGCTGTAAGTGCGATAATCGCAGCCACGATGTCCAAAGTTTCGGTATATGCCTTAATAAGAGTTATTTTCTCCGTGTTCACAATCAAGTTCTTGCAGAGCTATGGCGGTGTGGAAATGGCACTCTGCTGGATCGCAGCGATAGGCATAATCGCTGGGTCGGTACTCGCGATACAGCAGACAAAATTGAAGCGGATGCTTGCATATTCCAGCATTGCCCAGATAGGCTATATCGTGTTGGGAATAGGACTGGCGCCAATTTCGGCCTGGGGCCTTGTCGGAGCGATTGCGCATATCTTAAATCATGCGATAATGAAAGGCTGCCTGTTTTTGGCGGCTGGTGCATTCATCTACAAATTGAACCTCTGGGATATAAAAGATTTTGAAGGGTTAGGGAAGAAGATGCCATTTGCAAGTGCGGCATTCACTTTAGCTGCAATTGCCATGATTGGTGTGCCCCCGTGTACTGGCTTTGCCACGAAACTGTTTTTACTTTTTGCGTCTTTAGAGGCTACGGCAACTTTGCCTATTTCCGGTTACGCATTCGTAGTTATACTCATGATCAGTACGCTTCTAAACCTTGCTTATTTCTGGCGAATAGTTGACCGTATTTATTTTGTCAACTCTGGGGGGGGGCATCATCACGACACGAAGAAGGCGGATGTGCCGCTCAGTATGGTTGTACCAATGTTATTACTCGCGGTTCTTTGTATTGTCGTGGGTATTTTATGGCTTACAGGCGTGTTTGCACCTATGATGGACCAGATGTTATGTGAATTGGGTGTAGGAGGGATGCCGCAATGGTAGAGATGCTTACGCCACTGTTAGTCCTTCTGTGCCCGTTAATAGCAGCGCCTTTAATATTTATGTTAGGTAAATGGCCGAATATCCGGGAAGGAGTGGCAATCGTAGCGAGTATAGCAACGTTCTCGCTCGTTCTGTCTATGATACAGCCTGTTTTAGGTGGCGACGTTATCAGATTCACCTTTAGCCAGACTTTATTGCCGGGCCTGGGAATTGGCTTAAAAGTAGATGCGTTCGGTATGCTATTCGCACTCACTTCTTCTTCTCTCTGGATATTGGTCACTTTCTATTCCATAGGCTATATGAGGTCGTTGAAGGAGCATGCACAGACTAGATTCTACTTTAGCTTTGCTCTTGCCATATTTGGTGCTTTGGGCATTGCAATGTCCGCGAATTTGCTCACGCTGTTCATTTTTTATGAGATTTTAACTGTCTCGACATATGCTCTGGTTGTTCACGATCAGACGGCAGAGGCTTTGAGCGCGGGTCATAAGTATTTCGCGTATCTGCTCACCTCGGGTTGTTTCTTCCTGTTTGGGTTGGTGATGGTTTACTATCTTACAGGGACCACGGACTTCACGAATGGTGGGATAGCTGCGCTTGCTGCTCTTAATCCTGCACATAAGTGGACACTGATAATTTTGTTCGTCTGTTTCCTTTTGGGGTTTCTGAAGGCGGCGTGGATGCCGTTCCATTCATGGTTACCCGCAGCGATGGTGGCGCCGACACCTGTAAGCGCGTTACTGCACGCAGTAGCAGTGGTGAAAGCGGGCGTGTTCGGAATCGTCCGGATTGTGTGTTTCATATATGGTGTGGACTTGATGACCTCGCTTGGACTGGGTCTGCTACTTGCATGCATCGCGGGCTTTACAATGATCGTTTCCAATTTGTTTGCCATCGGTCAAGACAATTTGAAAAGAAGACTTGCATATTCTACCATAAATCAGTTGTCCTACATACTTTTGGGCGCGGCGTTGTTAACAGAACCAGGAATACGGGGTGCTATGATGCACATTCCGTTCCACGGCTACATGAAGATAACGCTGTTTATGTGTGCCGGTGCGATAATGGTGGCCACCGGTAAGAAGAACATAAGTGAGATGGGTGGCATAGGGAAGACAATGCCGATAACGATGCTGGCATTCACCGTAGGTGCGCTTGGAATGTGTGGTATTCCGCCTGCTGTGGGCTTCATAAGTAAATGGTATTTGTGCATGGGTACATACGTGGCATACGAAACTATTTCACCTGTGATGATTATATTCCTGTTCGTCCTTTTGATTGCGTCTTTACTGGATGTTATTTATTTCTTCCCGATATTACATACCGCATTCTTTAAGGAACCGGAGGGCGCGGTAGCAGAGCCAAAAGTGAAAGAATCAACTTCTCTTGTGGTCATACCGTTAGCGATAACCGCGATTTTTTCGGTTATCTTCTTTTTGGCTTTCATCTTGAGACCTGTGGAGATGCTCGCACCGTATGTAGATATGCTTTCAATGTACATCTATGACCTTGTGGATGTCGCGATAGGAAATGTGATACCGTCGTAAGGTTTCGCAGTGGGCATACGTATGTCATTTCTGTAACTATGCTATACCTGGTTAGCCTCTACCAAAACGTCACCACTCGTCGAACTCTTAAGATGCTGTTATTTAAACGTTGCTAAAATAGTATCTAATGCCATTTCTGTATTTGTATAGCAGCGGGGTAAGAAACCACGAGATTTCACGAGATTAACACAACACTTTTTCTTTTTTACAAAAAGAAAACCTGTGCTAAAAGAAAAACAAGATTCTTTTGGTAAAGGTTTTCTCGTGGAAATCTGTGTGATCTTGTGGTTAACTAAACAGTTGCCCATTTTTCACTCGTTATGTACATATTCCGCCATCAAGTAATAAGTAATAATCCCTTTATATCTCCCCCATCTTTCAGTAAAGTTCCGGACCTCCGCTTCACTCATGAGTTTGTCGCCACTATAAAAATGCGAAATCGCCTTTCTTGCACCCAAGTCGCCTGATGGATTCACATTTTCAACATCAATGGAAGTTACAATTACACTTTCCGCGGTCCACAGCCCCATGCCCCGAAAAGAAGTTATTTTATCTACAATCTGCACATAATCGCACTTTTTCAAGCTCTCTGGGTAAAACTCACCTTTTGCAACTACCTGCGAGAAATTACGAATATACTCTGCTTTCCGTTCGCTCAATTTACAATCTCTTAAACCTTTGACAGTGGCTTTTGCCAGTTCTTTTGGTGACGGGAACTCCCAGAATTCTTTATTGCCAACCCGGATACAGTCGCCATATCTTCTGACAATAAGTGATACCATATGGCTGGCTATCTTCAATGAAATTTGTTGTTGCACTATTGCGACAATAATCGCTTCATAGACGGTGCTGTAGTAGCTCGGCCTTAAGCCATAATTATTGTTCCGGACCCTACTCAAAATCGGGTCAGAATTCATGTATTCATAGCACGGTTTCAAATCGTATTCCGTGTCAAGAACCCATTTTAGTTTAGCAATGGCTTGTTCTCGTTCCTTATTAGTAATAGCAGAATAAAAAGTAGCCTTTAATTTCGGGCTATCCACATCATCATTTAGTTCGATTTCAAAAGGAACCAAAATATCATCTTTTAGTCGGAACGCCCGCCGGTAAATACCCTTTTCGTATATGGCGGGCAATGGTTGAAGATTACCTAAGCTGTAATGTTCAAAATGCGTCTTTATATCGTATGGTGGCTTTGGTTCAATAGTTACGGTCTCCATGATGCCGAGTCCCCCCTCGCATTAAAGCTCCACCTATTCCGTTGCCCCGTTATAGGTGTTATCTCTAATTTTCGTTTCCGCATTTGTGCGATCATGGAATACTATAATTTTGCCTCTGCTAAAATAAAAAAGAGATAAACCGGGGGTGGTCACACCCCTCCGTGTTTGTTCCTACGCCTTTATTCTCGCCACCGTGGCAATTTTTGCATCATTTCATCCGCCATCTTTTCGGCTTTCGCTCTTGTCTTACCCCTAAACTTCATTGCAGCGTTTATACTGCCTTCCCGCACCTGTTCTTTACTTGCCAATTCACCGTTCTCTATCTGTTCCTGAATTTTCTCTTTTAACCAAGTGCTGATAAGTACCTCGGAAGAGATTTTTCGGGATTTAGCAATGTCTGTCAATTTATTAGCAAGTTCTGTGTTAATAGCAAAGAGATGCGTCTTCCTATTGACATCAACTTCAAAGTGCGCTTCCGGCATCTCAGTCCAGTATTCACCCAGATCATGGGTATCAAAGAACTTTACAAGTTCATCAAGGGATCCAAAACGTGGCAGATTTTTTAATTCACTTTTTGTCATATTGTCTCCTTTCCTTTCTTGCCATGTCTCTGGCACTCAATATTAATACCTCTTTTGTCTTTTTATAAATAAAAAGTACCGACAAATATCGTCCTGCGCTGGTTCGTCCTAAAGCTAAGTATACACCTTCACCCTCTCGTTCCCCTTTCTTAACAAAACGAAACTTAGATTTGCCACTGAGAGCACTTCCTCAACCTCATGAGTTTCAACGTGGTGTTTAAGAGCAAGCTTGTCCACAATGTCTCTGAGCCATATTATTCCTTCAATCTTCATTTATATTTCGCGTTCTATCTTTTGGACCGTTTTTTCCCGTTCCTCTCTTGAGAGGTCATAGAATCCTATTTTTTCACTTCAACTAAATAAAAAAGAGATAAACAGGATGTGTGTAATCGCACTCCGTGTTTGGCCCTACACCTTTATTCTCGCCACCGTGGCAGTTTTGGCATCATTTCATCCACCATCTTCTCTGCATCCGCTCTGGTCTTACCCATAAACTGCATCGCGGCGTTTATACTACCTTCCCGCACCTGTTCTTTACTTCCCAACTCACCGCTTTCTTGGTTCTGGCAGTGGATGCAATATCGGTCGTCAAATTTAGATGTCGTTTTTTCGTCAAGCGGCATCCCGCAACTTTCACATTGGTTCATTTTCGCGTCTTCATCGCATTCCCAGAGTCCAAAGGTATTATTCTCAGTGTCAATGCAAACAGCAGCATATCCTATACCGGGCACAGCCGTCTTGGGAACCACTACTTTACCACCGAGTTTTTTAACTTTTGCAATGAACTCATCCACTGACGGAACATCAACATAGTTGACAATTGCCTCTTGTGGTTCTTCTCTTTTTCCCAGCCCGCCACCAAGACCTTCCTCACCGTTTTCGTCGGTAGTGGTAATCGCATAGTAATCTATTGGTCCCGGGAATTTTTCGATTTTCCAATCAAATAATTCGGCGTAGAACTTTTTTGCTCGCTCCATGTCATCTGCCGGCACGATAAAATGAGTTATTGTTGGCATTTTTATTTGTCTCCTCTCATGTTTTATTTTTTGGATATCTTTATCCCGTATCCTTCATCTGTATATTCAACGTTCAATTCCAAGCCCAGTTTCTCTGCTCTTGGTTTGAAATAGCCTTCAATGCATCCATGTTGAAAATCCTCTTTACTTATAGGCACCAGTCCTTTTTTTATGAGATTTATTGCTGTTATCAGGAATCCGTCTCTCTTCAGATTCAAAGTTGCTTCGTTGGGATTTCCCTCAACTTCAACATTGCTCCCCATTAAATTCTTACGGACTATCGCCTCGCTCATTGCAAAGCCGATTGCATTATCCTTGCCTTCTGCCCGCAACATATCTGCATATTGCTGAGAGGTCATTTCCGCATATTCACTCATCTTCTCCGTTCCCATTTGCATAATGAAGCCAATATCTGCTTGCTTGTTCAGCACGAATATCTCGCGCATCATCTCCCATTTTTCTTCTTCCGATAAAGTTGGTATTTCCATTTTTCTTTTGCCTCATTTCAAATCCATGTCAATCAACCATTAAATATATTTGCAAGATTTGCAAGGTAGTTCTTACTTAATCTTATTATACCAATACCGCTTCCCTTCAATGAATTTATCAATCCCCTGTTTCTTAATCTTCCTTAAGTTCTTCAGATGCGCATCTCCGTGGCCTGGCTTCAAAAAGTCCAGCTTTTCGCAGGTCTCAAATTCATCGCATTCCCAACAACCTTCGATACCTTTCTTCTGGCTGCATTTTCGTATCTTACAGAACGGTGGACCGCCGCCACCTCGACATGCGTTCTTGCATCGGAATCTTACCAGTGCGCCCAGTACCTCATAGCACTGCCCGTAGCTTTCAAATACCTTGAAGAATGAAATGTCGGACAAAGATTCCGCGGTCTTATCAAACTTTGACTGTCTCAATTCTTTTCTGAGGTCTCTTGCTAAATCCGCAATCTTGCCCTTGTGGGCAAAACAATCGCCGCAGTAAAGTCCACAGTAGGCTATCAAGTTACTATCTGCTTCATTATCGCTCATCTCTTCATTAATTATTTTTGCACCATAAATATTTTATTTTTATTATCTGATTTCGCAGGTGGAATTATCATCGGCGTTTTAGGCGGCGTTTACCTATGGGAATTCCAAAAGAACGTTTCATTATGGCGTCCCTGCGAAGAAAATAAACCCTAAAGACACGCTAAGTTATAGTTAATTGTATTCATTATCCCTCCTTCTTACCAATACCGGAACGTAAATTAATATAGAGATCGTTTATCTTTTGGATACCTGCGATATTTAGAATCGTCTTTAAATCCATCCTATCGAAAGCGGGGTAGTCCAGCAGACGGCCAAAATTCCTGGCCAGATGATAATTGTAATGACCGTATGCGTAGATTAGGAAATAGGTGAGTAGATTATCCAGCCGCCTCGCAGAGGTATACACACGTTGATTCTTATCGTACTTGCTGAGAACGTCCCCTTCTTTGAACGTCTTCACAGATATATCAAAGTCTTCCAGCAGTGAGATATTCCGGTGACCTTCTATTCGCTGGTATGTCTCCATTTTAATCGCCATATTAGACCCGATCAGCCAGTAGAAATCGAAAAGGTGGAACAAGACGTAGATCTTCCGCCATAATCGTAGTAGGTTTGATTTGTAGTTGCCATCATAAAATAGAATGGGCCCCGTGCTTACGTCATAGCTCTTTAAATTCTCTGAGATTACTCTCAGCCAGTGCCTTTCGTGAATCGTATCCGCATCTGTAAATACCAGGATCTCGCCGTTTGATGCTTCCGCACCGTCTCTTCTCGCACCACCAATTCCTTCACTTCTCTGGGGAATAACCTTATCCGCATAGACGCGAGCTATCTCCCTTGTCCTATCAGTAGATTCTCCATCCACCACGATTATCTCATACTCGCTCCGATCCAGATCCTGCTCTTCTAGGGATTTGAGGCACTCTTCGATTCTTTCTTCCTCATTCAGCGCAGGAATAATTATTGATAACACCCTGGACCTCACCTCTGCATGTATAAAGTGGATATGCGATTAAATACGCAAACGCACCGCCGTGAAACAACATTCCAATATCAGAACAATGAGCAATCAGCTCTAAATTCGCAATGGCGAGGAGAACAAAAGAGAGGAGCAGCGTCCAACCACTCTTCAGGCCCACTCTAACAACGGTGGTACTCGAAATTCCCAAATCTTCCTCGTAATCATTTATTTGATGCGTGAGTAAAGCCCCACAACCAAGTATCATAAACAGGGATGCGAGTAATAGAGTTAACGTATTTAAATCACCTCCTGCGAGCGTAAATCCCGCTAAAAAGGGAAATAAACCAAACATCATACCATGAGTTATTATATCTGCAATAAACCGTTCTTTGAGCCTTATGTATTTTATTGAATAGAGCGTGAGGAAAGCAATGCTCAACAGCGTGAATAAAAGACCGTTTGGAGTTAAAAAACAGGAAAGCGCGATTGGAATTGCGAGCAGCACACCCATGAGCATAAAGGTTCCTTTTTTCGTTACTTTACCAGTCGAGAGCGGATTCTTACCCTGCATGACTTTTTTCGTATGCCGTTTGTCTATTTCAACGTCGAAATAGTTGTTTATGACGAACCCATAGCCAATCACGCAGAAGAAGATTACGCATACTAAAATAAAAATAGAGGGCGTAGCATGTGCTAAAACTGCACCTATAAGTGGGATAAGTGTGTAGAACTTTATCCATTCTTTGACCCGCAGCATCTTGAAGTATTCTTTTATCTTCATCTTTTCCGCTCCCTCGTCAAGCTCATGATATACACGTTACATAATGGTTCATATATATGCATAAATAGATTCATATAAAGGTTAGAGAATAAAATGCCTGCAAATGATAATATGCCGATAGTTCTGACATATACAATTAATGATTGAAATGAGTGGGGGCTTTCCTTTATCGCAGTTCCAAAAAGAGTATATGCGTTTCTACATCTTACCGTGCCGCAAAATCGAAAATAACAGCCCAAAGCCCATTATTCCCGCTCCAAGAAAGCCAACGATGCCAATAACCGGTATCTCGTGCCATTTCGGCGGGACACCGGAAAGAACAATAAGGGCTGAACCGATCACGAGCGACGCCAGAACAATTGCAAACACCATACGATTGGTAATCTGGTCGAATGTTTTTAGCATCGGGTCAAGACCTCTGTGCTCAAATTTTATATTCGCTTCGCCTTGTTTTAGCAGTGTTAATATCTCCCTCGCTTCTGCGGGAAAGTCACGCACCAGCAAGCTTGCTTCAGTGGCGGAGTGATAAAAATCTTTGATTAACCTCCGGGGACTCATACGATCCATGATCAACTTCTTTGCGAACGGTTCAGCGTGTTTCGCGGCATTGAACTCTGGGTCCAGTTCCCTACCCACACCTTCAATGGTCACCAGTGCTTTTGCGAGCAGGTAGAAGTCTCGAGGTCCTTCCAGATGATGTTCGATGATCACATCCCCCATGTGGGTTATAACACCCCCTATCTCAAGTTCTTTTAGTGAACCATAAGCATAAACCTCGATAAGTTCGGCAATGTCCGATTCTAACTCCTCAACATCTCGGACATGGCTGCGCCCGGTTAACTTTAAGATTGTTTTCGTAATTTTATGTTCATCTCTGCTTATTATCCCAATGAAGATGTCAGCTAAGTCCTCGCGATGACGTGCAGACAGCCTACCCATCATGCCGTAGTCAAGGAAGCAGATGACATTGCCATCCAGAACTCTGATGTTTCCCGGATGCGGGTCTGCGTGAAAGAATCCGTGTTCAAAAATTTGTTTAAGAATGAGGTCCAACCCACGCGATGCCACGACTTTAGGGTCAATTCCGTGCTCACGCACCTCGGTTTTTGTAATATCCGTGACTTTGTACCCGCCGATAAACTCCATCGTCAAGACTTTACCTGCGGAAAAACCCTTATAGACCTTAGGCACGTGAATTGTCGTGTCATCCTGGAAATTGTTAGCAAAACGCTCAATATATGCCGCCTCGATTCTGAAGTTCAGTTCCTTCCGAATCACACGTGCAAATTCCTCTACTAATTTCACAATGTCTATAGCTTCAGTCTCCTTAAGATATTTCTCCGCCAGTGTGGCGAGATGGAGCATTATCTCCAGGTCTGCCTCGATAATTTTGTCAATATCAGGACGCTGAATCTTGACTGCTACTTCTTCACCCCCGGGCAACACTGCTTTATGCACCTGTGCAATAGATGCGGCAGCAATAGATGAACCCGAAAAATCCATGAAGATACGATCCACTGAACTGTTCAATTCCTCCGCAATAATTCGCTTCACATCTTCCGTGGAAAACGGAGGGACCTCCTCTTGAAGCTTCTCCAGTTCGGTGATAAGTTCGTGGGGGATCATGTCAGATCTGGTGCTCATCATCTGACCAAACTTGACAAAAGTTGGCCCAAGCTCCTCCAGCGCCATCCGCACCCGAGCCCAGTGCGAAACAGCCGCTATTTCTGTAGCAGTTTCACCTAATACGAAGCTTTTACCCTTACCGAACTCGAGATGTTTTTGTAACTCCAGCTTCGCTAATACCTCACCAAAACCATACTTCACCAATATTGCGATAATCTCGCGATAGCGGTTGATATGGCGATACGTGCTGCTTATCACACCGATTTTACGAATTGCCAATCTATCATTTCTTTTTCTTCTCTAAAATCTCTTTGGCGGCTTCAAGAAACCCTTTCACCACACCTTTCACCACTTCCACAGCCTTATCACCAGCTTCTTTCGTGGCGTCCAGAGCTGCTTCTGCGGCATGTTCCGTCAGCTCGGCCGATTTGGCACCCGCCTGCTTTGTACCCTCAATTATGCCCTCCGCAGCCCCTTTGACAATCTCTGCAGCATCCACTTTTGCCTTCCGTGCTCCTTCAATCACGCCTTTCATTGCGTCTTTAGCCACAGATTCCACTTTTTCACGTGTAACGTCGGCTCCCTCCAATGCCTTCTTAACGGCACCTCTCGTGATCTCGCCCACCTTTTCTTTTACGTTTTCTCCTTTCTCAACCGCTTTTACCACCGCGTCTCTAACAGCTTTTGTTATCTCACTCTCTTTTCCTTCCATGATTCTTACCTCCTTTCGTTATACAAGGATGTAATAATAAAAACTTTTTTATACTATTTATATATGTTACGAACAATTCATATATGTGTATAAATTCGTTCACATGAAATTCGATAATAAAATACCGGAAAATGGTGGTGTGCCGATAGTTCTGACAGCATCAATGATTGAAATGAGTGATTTTAATCTTAACCCATTTATCGCTTTTTCCGGGGGGTTTCCAAAAGTCCTTGTGCAAAAGAAGCTTTATCCGCCTGTTCCCTCCAACCCAGATGGCACTGCGAAGTTCGCACCTTATGGCTTGAGAAAAGTTGAATCATTGCTGATTGAAGAGTTTGGCGAGGGCAATGTAGTTACAGTGTGCCCCACAAGCCTCCACCGTTTTATCGGACCGAAAACAAAAATTATTGGTATTTCTACAATGGACCCCCTCGGTATAGGTTTCGTAAGCAGAACGTACACAAGTATTTTCGGCATAAATGGAAAACCTGCAACATTAGTAGAATTCGAAGATTTGCTCTCCAATCCAGCACTCAGGAAATACCGGGCTAAAATTATTGTCGGTGGCTCAGGCGCTTGGCAAATTTCAAGCGCAAATATGCAAGACAAGCTCGGCATAGATACTATTTTAATTGGACAGGCAGAGAACTCGCTCTTACAAATCTTCGGAAAAGCTCTGAATGGTGAAACACTTGATCGGGTAATCACAATGCAAATACCCGTGGATAAAGAAATCCCCATCATAAAAAAACCTTCTATCTATGGGACAGTTGAAATAACACGTGGTTGTGGTCGAGGATGCGCGTTCTGTTCGCCTACACAGCGTCAGCGATATTCCTTCCCTTTAGAACACATTCTGCGAGAAGTTGAGCTGAATGCAAAAAGTGGAACACGAGCAATCCTTCTTCAGACCGATGACGTGTTTCTCTACAAATCAAAACCAAATTTCATTCCCAACAGGGAAGCGATTGTAAAACTCATTCAGGATATAGATAAGATCGGGGGTGTCGATTACATACAGATTGCCCATGCCTCTCTTGCTCCGGTGGTTTACGATAGAAAAATTGTAGAGGAAATAGCGCCGATACTCGTTGAGAAGTCTTTATGGCGGTGCAACAACAAACGTTGTGCTTCTATCGAAGTTGGAATAGAGACGGGTAGTGCACGATTAATGGGAAAATATATGAAGGGAAAAATGCTACCTTATAAACCTGAACAATGGCAAGATATTGTTGTCCAATCGGTTGGGGTTCTAAATGATAATGATGTCCATCCGTTAGCGACATTAATTTTAGGTCTGCCAGGAGAACAGAAAGAGGATATACTCGCTACTATCACTCTTCTAGATAAACTTAAGGACGCTAAAATTTTTTATGTTCCGCTTCTCTTCACATCGGAGGAAGAGTGCATTTTGAGAGGGCAAAAACATAAAGACCTTAAAAATCTCGACACTTTACACTGGGAAATCTTTGCGAGATGTGGTCGCTATGATATAAACACATGGAAACCGGAAATAAATAAAATTGTCATGGCCGGCAGTTTGTTATCATATCCATACTACCGGTGGAAACATGGCAAAAAAATCTTCAAAGTAATCATGAAATTTTCAGGATTGGACGAGATATTCATAAAAAGGAAAATAGGAATTGAGTGCAAACCACAATATTGCGTCCCTAGTTCCACTAAAGAGGCAGAGGAAAAATAATGAGTTTAGCGAAGTGTTAATCATGGTTTTAGTGAAATGTCCAAACGGTAAAGAAAATTTTGATGTGGCGCGATTATTTAGAGGATATAGAAAATGTCCTAATTGTGGTGAAAAGCTGATAGTTTCGGGTGTTAGAAAAAAGAGAGTTGAAATGCTGAACAAGAAAGAGTTTTCCGAAAAAATATTTAGAAAGGGTGATTAAAAATGATTTATATCAACAAAATTACGGGAATTTGGGAAAACTATAAGCTTATACGAGAACTTTCTTCTATAAATGGCTCAGATGTGAGCAAAACATTGTTAGATCGCGTAATGTATAATGCCGAAACTTTACCTCCTTTAGGAAAAGAGTATTGGTGGTTCCTTTTCTTTGGCCATGATGGTGAAAATCCGGTGCAATTTATGCTATTAATATTCAGAAAATACGGGAAGAAGATGTTGTTTAACAATAAAGAAATGGTATTTAGAGAATCGGGAAAAAATAAATTCCACGCTGTTACTGCTGGTTGGGTATATGATGGAGAAGAACTTCGTGATTTAGGAGATACAAACGCTATTGTAGAAATCCAAGAAAAAAAGATTGTTTCCGAGATTTCTGGTCAAAAAATGAGACTTAGTGGTAGTTTTCCAAATTATGAATTGAGTGTCGGGGATTTGATTAATTTAGAAACAACAAAAGGAAATTATTTGGAAGACAAAAGCGCGTGTGGTGTGTTCTTACCACCATTCGGTGTGGGGTGGGTAGATGTTTTTTCAGATGTTGATGGCTTTGTGTTAGGAAAAAAGTTCAAGGGGACAGCACATCTACAAAAAGTTGTTGGTGCAACGATATTCGGGCCGTTTCACTGGGGGAGAATAATATTTCAAAATGGTTCTTCAATTTCATTTTTCTGTCTCAAAACAGGGAAGAGTTCAAAAACGTATTTTCGTGAGTCTGTAACTTTTCATGATGTTGAAAATAACAAAATTATCAGATTTGATAATCCACAGCTGAAAATATCAAAAAGGGGAAATAATTGGGCCATTGCGGGACAAGATAATGACAAAACCCTTAGAATCGTCTTAGAAACTTATGCAACAAAACAATATGATATGAGTGGTGGTGGTGGTTCGCAAGTTTATATTGTATATGCTATTACACCTACAGAGTTTTATCTAAAAACCGAAGGCAGAATGATTACTTTAGAGGGTGTAGGCGAAGGTGTAGGAACGTTTGAAGATGCATATTGGTGATCTACTAAAAGAGCACTGCCTTTAGTTCCAGAACTCTGGTAATCTCATCTATTATTTGCTGTATTTTCCCTTTTACTTTATTCCATGCTTCCTGAATAGGAACCGCAGTATAAACGTATTTAAGCCTTTTACCTTCTTCTACCTTCTTAATTATAAATCCTTCATGGTCTAATCTCTGGATATATTTCCGTATTGTTCGTTCTGAAATATTCAACAGGTTTTGAATTTGTTTTATCGTTAACGAAGAGGTCAGTAAAAGATTATAAATTTTTATTTCTATTGGCTTAAAATTAAGAAAGCCTAAAATAACGTTCAGTAACTCTATTGGTTCCTTTCCTTCTTTCAGTGCCTTTTCTATATCTGCGATATAATTCCTTTTTACCATGATTGATTTATACTATGAATAAAATACTATATAAAGTTTCATAGGTATGAATTTTTCTCGCGAAACAAGAAAACTTTTATCTGTTTCTCCTCTCCAACAATACCAGAACCACATGCAATCACTACATTACCACAACCATCCAAAACGCAATGCCTACTGCCCACATCGTTGAGTTAACAACCTTTTTACTGCACCGTCCATAATAGAACTGCGTGACACAACCCCTACAAGTGTATCGTCTTCCATCACGAGTAATCTACCGATCCCCTCCTCTGTCATCTTCTCCACCGCTACAATAACACCATCACCAGGACTGACGCAGACTAACCGTGTACTCATCCGTTCTTTAACATGGGTACTACCCCAGTCGTCTCTTGTTACACGAAACAAATCTTTGTACGAAATAACTCCCGTTACCTTATTCTCTTTATTAACCACCGGATAGCCCACATGGTGGTATTCGCTAATCAAAGAATATAACTGTTCCAGACTCGCATCTTCGTTAATCGTAACGACTTCGGGTGCCATAATATCCTCTACGGTCATATCCCGAAGCTGAGCGTTTAGCAGTCTTCTGATTTTTCTATTTAGTTCCATCCTTCCTCACCTCTTTTTTATCTTTCCTTGTAAGCAGCACCAAAACCGCAGGCACCACAGTTAAGGCAGCAACCATACAAAACACCACTCCCGTTGCCATCATTGTACCCATATCTACCATCAGCGGCAATTTACCAAGTGCAAGACATTTGAAGCCTACCACCGCCGCTATTGTCGTTATGGTCATCGGATAGAACACGTTGTTAATCGTAGTTACCATTGCTTCCTCGCGGTTTCTGTGGGGTGTTTTTTGATTGAACTTTCCTGAAGTTTGTTGCAACTCGTATCTAAACCGCTTCGTTACTTGAATGCCGAAATCTATCCCGATGCCCATTATCATTGCAAGCCCAGCAGATGTAGGTGGTGTTATCTTCATTCCCATCAAGACGAGCGTGCCAAATGTCCATATAACGCCAAAAACAATCGTTAGTAAAGCAATAAGACCATGTTTAATAGAGGCAAATATAATGATAAGAATGAGTAAGATAGCAACAAAGCAGACAAGAGCTGTTTCCGACATCGTTGACTTGATGAGTTCTTGCATCGTTACCATTATCACGGGACTCGTTGTATCGCCAGTCATATCAACAGATACACCATGTGGTTTATCTATTTTCATCGCTTCTCTTAATCCCGCAACCACCTCTTCTTCATTTACATCCTCTAAGATGTTCAACCGTACTACGGTCGTTGTATAGTCATCGTTAATATAATTGCTTATCCTTTGCTCCGCTATATTATCCTTTTTCAGTAGTGACTTTACACTTCTTAAAGAACTCGGTATTCTACCTCCGTTCACTTCTTTTATCACATCTGCAGCACTTTCTGCACTCACCACACCATAAACGAGTTTTGCTTGTTCAGAAAGCAAATCAACGTATCTCAGTACTTCAGGGTCTCTGACATCCCGTATCTCATCAGATCTCGCATATCTTGGCTCGGTTTGCACTACGATTGTAGTCGTAGTGAAGCTACCCGCAAATTGGTCTGCTATTAGCTCAAATGTATTTATCACTTCTATATCTTCAGGAAGCCATTCCTTCTGCGAAATCCCTGTCGTTTCCATCAATGACGCATGATAACCCGTGAAAAGGGTGAACATAAGCAATATAGCTAAAACAACGATTGCGTGATGCGATACAAACTTCGCATACTTCTCCAAAGGTCCTTTTCCCCATGTACTTAGTTTATCACGCATTTTTCAGTCTGATCCCACCCATTTATGTAACAATTTGGCTAATACCTTTGCTTCTATGCGCTCTTCAAAAACGATAAAACACGGATTTACTATGACAGCAGCGATCCAGCAGTAGATTATACCCAGAGCCAGTGTCTGCCCCAGATGCTGAATCATTGGCATTACGGAAAGCGTCAAAGCGAAGAACGCAACAGTAGTCGTTGCCGCGGAGCCAAACGTTGAGGAGCCTATATTAGTTATAGCAATTTTTAACGATTCCGCAGAGGTATGCCTCTCTCGTTCTTCATAATACCGCGAGACCATGAATATCCCGTACTCGACACCCAGACCGATGATAACAGCACCTATTATAACCGTACTGAGAGATATAGAAATTCCAAGCAATCCCATAGTCCCGAAAGTCCATATAATAGCAAAAATTAACGGTAGGAATACGAGAAAACCCTTTGTTAACGACCGCTCCAGCAATGCCAGTAACACAAAAATGATAATCGCGGCTACCACTGTTGTGAAAACCATGTCCTCACGCATCAACCTTAATAGTTCATTTATCAGCGGTGCCATACCCGTTATCTTATATTCCACACCCGCGGGTTTTGTGGTTCTGTCAACGTCTTTTTGTATCATCTCTGTCGCTGCTTTCACCTTCTCTTCGCTTAAACCTGCTATTGGGCTGGCATAGACCAGCATAATGCTAAAGTCGTCATTAAAGAATTTTTCTGCACCCGGAGCAGATGCCAACTTCTTCTTCACTCCTTCTAAATCGTCCGGCACACGATCTTGAAAATAAGGTGCGATTGACTGAACCTTTTCAATAGAAGACTCTGCTTCAAGTCGTTCGTGTAATTCAACCACGGATTCTATTACCTTCGGGTCCCTTATGTCACGAACTAGGTCATTTGCATCGGTTTCTTCTTCTAAACAAACCGCTATAACCAAGAACTCTTCTCCGCGGTACTCACTCGATATTTCCTCTTCTAAAACGAATACCGGCAAATCCTGTGGCATTTCTTTCGATAAGTCACCTTGAAACTGCAGGTTTGTGGCACCATAGCCTAAAAACACCGTTAATATCAGTGACGCCACGATTATCTGCTTATAATGCCGGCATTGAAACGAAGCCAATTTCGTTAAAGCCTTATCCAGGCTAATCTTTCCTTTTAGCACCATCGTATTGTTTTTCGTTTAGCCGCGGTTTTCTCTTTTCTGAACAGAACAAGTGTTTTGACATAGGATTTCACAGTCCCTTTATTCTCATTACGAATGCGAAAACAAGTGCGATTAAGGCAAATAGAACACCAAATCCCGGGACAGAAAACCCGCTCGAAGAACTACCTGACGATACTGCCAACAGGATTTGCTCATCAAATACATATACCGTGTCATCGCCTAAGTCTCGATCCCCCGTGCATCTAATTTCTATACCCTGCGGATATTCCTTCGGTTCCGCTTTCTTTTTCACATCGAACTCCAATACCGCTTCACGTGCATTACCCACCTTCAAATTGCCTACGTAATCGCTCTTTACATCGTAGTCGAAGGGCACATCCGCCTCGTCTGTAATCCGCACACTCACAGATTCCGCATTCTCCGAACCTATATTCTTTACCTTCACGTGCAGCTTAACCGCATTATCGCCTGCGTTTAGCGTCTTAGGTACGGTATAGTGAGAAACAATTTCAAATTCTGGTTTCGGTTCCACCAGTAGCTCCACCGCACGCATCGTCTCGTATTCCTTGCCACTCATATCTTTATAGCGTATCCGCAGGGGTATGCTGTAGATATTCGATTCTATTTCGTCAGAAACGTCAACGTGGAATGTAGCCTCTTTCGAGTCGCCGGAATTCAACCTGCCGATGTACGAGCGGTCTGTTCCGGACCACGAGGGTTTGAAGTCTTCATTAGAAAGCAATTTAGCTTCTACATCCTTCGCGGCTGCTTCACCACTGTTCTCTATATCCACAGTCAACTCCACATTCTCGTCTCCTGGTTTTATGTCCGAGGGATCGGTGGTTATATCGCCAATGTTTAGCACTTCTGCTCCTATCACGTTGAAAGAAATGCCTAATTGCTCTTTTGTTTTGTTAGTAATTACGTGACCCTTTGCGGGGTCAAGATATAAGTCTCGCCACGAACATGCTACGGGAAGGGAATAAATACCATTTTGCGCTTCCTCTTTCACGTACACGGTAATTACCACGTCCTTTGAGTGCCATGAATTCAGCGTATTTATCTGCGCCACCGTGGGTCCTAGGACAGATAAATTATCCGTACCTTGAAACGCCAGCCTAATATCCTTTGCATCCCGCCCGCCGTTGTTCTTCACAGTTACCGTCACTTCTTTTGTGTCGCCGGGATGCAACTCTGTCGGTCTTACGTCCGTTATCGTGACAGAAGCGAAACCCGCATCTGCCTGTGGTATAAACGAAAGCAGAAGCGAAAATACCATAAAAAACGCTATGCCAAAGACGCAAAGCGATTTTAATATTACTTTATTATCCATTTCTTATCACCTTCTCCATATTGCCCTCTATTTTTATAGATATTCTCGTTGCCAGCTCTTCTACATCCGCTACCACTCCGGGCCTCATATTTATGTCGTCTATCAATTTGGAAAAGAGGAGTACTGCGAGGTTCAATTTCTTGTATTCGTTTATGAGTGCAAGAAACGTCTGTCTCACTTTTTCATCCCCGATTGTATCTAAATTATCGGACAGAAGTTCTATCATCGGCTTGATCTTATCGGTAAGAAAATGTTTCATTAGCTCACCAAAACCATCTGCTAACGAGGTATTAGCAGAATAGCGCATTTCTCGTCCATCCCTCTTTACTTCTATCATGGGTCCTAGTTCCAATCTCTTCAGACTTCGGCTGACCAAACCCCGGCTGTAGCCCGTACCTTCTTCTATCTCACGCTGCGTTACGGGGCAGGACTTAAAGAGTAAGAAGCCCCAGACTCGTCCGACTGATTCCCCTAAGTCCCATTGCTTCCCGATTTTCGCTAATGAATCCAACACTTCTTGCATCACAACTTCGCTCATCTTTTCGTTACCTTTTTACTTTTTACTAAAATGTAAATCCTGAAGTATTTAAATGTTTAGTAGCTGCACAAAAATCAGTGGGTTTTTGTAACAAAGCAATCAAAAAGCAAGAGTTAAGTATATATGCGCACAAATTCAAGTAGGATAGCATCATGAAACAGATCATACTTTTGCTAGCAGTCCTTACCCTTGTCATGGCGGTGGGGGTCGCACCGGCAAACGCAGCCGCAGATGCCAAGATCGTGATTACAAAGGTCACACCAACCGACCTTGCGCCCGGTGACATAAAAGAAGTCACGCTCACGGTGAAGAACCAGGGCGGTCAAGAGGCACGTCATATCACTTTGAATTTCGAGAGTGCCGAAGGCATATCTCTTATCGGGTCATCCACGGTGCACATCGCTTCGATCAGCGAGTGGGGCTCAAAGGATGTGCCAATCACGATAAAAGCCGAGGATGAAATCACAGAGGGTGCATACGCTATTCCAATCCAGGTCACTTTCGATCAATACTACTTCAATGTCAGTGGCGGGCAGCATGAAACTGAGGGGAGACCGCAAACAGAGATTAGGCTAGTCTTTAATGTAGAAGGCACAACCACGCTTGAGGTTGTCGATGTCGAGACGGTCCCTGCGGAACTACGAGAAGACAGCGAGAATAATAATGTAACAGTATTAATAGAGAATTCCGGAACTGCAAAGGCGAGATCGGTAACCGTCAAAATAGCTCCCGCCAGTCCATTTATGGAGGCATATTCGGGTTCTACTTCTGACTTCACCGAAGAGATTCCGGCACGTAAAAGCTACCACTTTGTATTCGCGCTGGATATAGAAGACGGCGCGGAGGAAGGGTCTTATAACATTCCGCTCACTATTGACTACATTGACGAGGATGACCAAAAGTATTCGCTTGAGAAGAGCATCACCTTGAAGATCGCTTCGCAAGCTGACTTTCGGGTCGGAGAGGCTACAACTAATCCGGCTGCAATTACTCCTGGTACAGAATTCAGAATTAATGTCCCGCTCAAGAATATAGGAAACAAGGATGCGGAATCCATAAAAGCCATATTAAAGACCAAGTCGTATTTCACAGGGACAAAAACAGATTATCTCGGCGATATTGAACCGGGCTTAGAAAAGATAGCCACCTTTGAGCTTGAAGCAGACCGTGACACAATCGCAGATAACTACGAGACCGATATAAGGATCTACTGGGAAGATGGCGATGAACGACTTGATACAATAGAATCCTTCAGATTGGTTGTGGTATCAAAAGAAGGCTCGAATACCGGAATCATGGCCATTGCAGCAAGTGCATTTCTTTTGATCGTGGTCATAATAGGAGTTTTTATCTATTTCAAGAGTGAAAAAAGAAAGGGCGAATGATTCATATTCTTAGAATCCTGAAGCGCCAGTCATAAATGTCAAAGTTATTGTTGATATTAAAGAGGAGGAAGCGAGGATGATCGAAGAGGCACTCAGTCACTATGCTAATGTTTCAAAGAAGCTTTATCCATTCATAATAGTTTTGGCGATTATCATTGCAGTGGTTGCGCTGCAACAGGCAACGAAAACCGAGATCAGTACGGACTATCATGGCTTCTACTACCCGGACACCCCGGGAATGACCGAAGCACGAATAGTCGAGAGTGGTTTCATGGGCACTGACACAGTGGATATCCTTATTGAGGCGGACCGCGTTTTAGCCCGCGATGTTTTAGAAGATGATGTACTGGACATGACGGCGGAGATAGTAGATACCGTCTCGATAGTCCCAGGAGTTTTCAGTGTTTCCAGTGTCTTAGACCTCGGAAAAACGAGAGAGGAGATAATGAGCCGACCCCCCACGGAGGTCGCCAAATACGTGAACACGGAGCGTCAGTACTCTCTTGTCACGGTCGCATTGGATTCTGCCGAGGTGCCGGACCGGGTCCAAATGATGGAGACGTTTCAGAAGACGGTGGCAAAGGTAGACAAAGCCGTGGGTACGGAGGTAACTGTTGCCGGGGGCTTGACCTTTTATCATGCCTGGGAAGAAGCGGTGAGGTCTGGCTTTGTAGCATCTCTAATCATTAGTTTCTTAACCATAGTGGTAGTCCTTTTCTTCGTTTTCCGGAACCCAATAACCGCAGTTTTTATCATGGTCCCGATCCTCGTCGCTGTCCTGGCTGCCTTTGGAACCATGCACTTTATAAATGTACCTTTGAATTTCCTGACGGTCATGTTCGGTGCTATTACCCTGGGCCTGGGAGTGGATTACAGCATCCATCTTGTTCAGAGATATCATGAGGAGCTGGAGCGGGGGAAAGAAAATGCGTTGAACATCGCAGTCGCGAAGATAGGTAGGAACACCATTTTTACAAGCCTGACAACGATGGCCGCTTTCTCATCCTTTGCTGTGGCTGGACTGAGGATGGTTGCGGAGTACGGTTTGATGTCTTTAATCGCAATATCCTTCTCTGCCCTATCCGTGCTATTATTTTTGCCTTCATTCCTTGTCCTCGAGTCCAAAATAGGCGGGAAAACTTTCGATCTATCTAAAATATCGAACACTCTCGGGTTAAGGGGCTTCATACCCAATATGATGACAAGGCTGTCAGAAATTTCAGTGAAAAAACCGATTGCCGTTATATTTTTCTTAGGCGTGGGTCTCGTTCTGGTCTTCCACGGTATGTCTCAGATAGAGAGCGTGACAGATGAGGACATGTGGCTGCCCGAGGAAACGCCTGTTGTAAAAGCGGGTAATATCATAAAGGACGAGTTTGTGAAATACGGCCACACAATGATTCTGGTTCAGGCGAACGACATCAGGACCCCCGAAGTTCTGGGGACAATGGCGGAAATAAAGGAGGGCGTGGAGGACGTGCCGCGCGTAGTTGCGGTCTCGAGCATTGCCAGTTTGCTCAATTAGGTGCCAGACGAAAAGAAAGAAATAGAACGCAAAATCGCGGCTCTGCCCTTTGATCTGAGACGGCAATACGTTACCAGTGATTACACCAATGGACTGATGTTAATAAAGATTGATAGAGAAATGGATGAAACCGAGTATATAGTATTGTTAGAAGAGATCAAGGACGTTTTGGATTACGTGGAGATGCCCGGAGACGTCATATTTGTTCCGGCAGGTATGGACGTAGTTGGTTCGCAGATTGAAGAGATCATGGGTAAAGACAAAGTCCAGTCAACTCTGCTGAGTTTAGTGCTTGTGATAATCCTGCTCTTTCTCGCATTGAGGAGTTTTATGGGCATAATACTTGCGCTTTTACCGGTCCTTCTCGCCATTATCTTCGCAATGGGTACTATGGGACTTCTTCAAATCCCTGAGACATTTCTGACAATTATGATAGCTACACTTTTACTCGGTTTGGGCATTGATTACAGCATTCATTTCATCACCCGGTACAAGGAGGAGCGGGAGAGGGGTGAAAAGTTAGAGGACGCACTGCGAATCACTTCTTCGACCGTAGGAGTGTCAATTGCCCTCACTACTATAACGACAATACTCGGGTTTTTAGCGCTTATGACGGTGACGCTCATACCGGTGCAGGATTTCAGCAAGGTTGCCTCTATTGGATTAATTTTCTGCATGATATTCGTGCCGGTTATTATCTCCGTGGGGCTTTTATTCCACGAGAGAGTTATCAGACGAGCACTGTCATTCTTTTCTTGGAGGACGTAGAGATGTACTGTAGCGAGTGTGGGACAGAGAATAAGGATACAGCCGAGGTCTGCAAGAAATGTAATGTCATCCTTGTTCCGGGTAGCCATCAAGGGACGTTCGGTCGGTTTAGCCTCACGGGCTACTCGGACCAGGATGTCGGGCTGCTAATTATATCAATTGGAGTTGTTTTGGGAATAGCGGCAATTCTGCCATTCTTCCTACTCGATACTAAGGATCTAATAACGATGGAACGCATGTTACTCATTATCACGCTGCCCCTGGCTTTTATTGCTATCTTGCTTATTGGGACCGGCTGGGTGGTTTACCGGGGATTTCACAGGAGAGACAAAGTGCTGCACAAGGTGGAAGAGGACTACCGTAGTCTTGTGGAAAACGCAGAAGACGGTATCTTCACGATAGATCAGGAGGGTCGGTTCACGTATGTGAATATAAAAGGCATGGAGCTGCTTGGGTACGATAAGAACGAGTTGGTGGGTCGTAATTTCGCCACTGTCATTGCTCTGGAGTACAGGGAAACTACAATCGAGAATTTCCGGAAGCGGCAGATTGGAGAAGGGGTTGACAGATATGAGGTAGAAGTGATAACCAAAGACGGGAAAAGAATTCCTGTGGAGCTAAATACTCGGACGCTTGAATACAAGGGCGAGTTCATGGGGCTTGAAGGCATTGCGAGAGTGATAGTCAAGAGTCCGGAAGAGAAAATATTGCAATGTCCAAGATGCTGGGTGATGCTGAATAAAGAGGATGTGAAATTGTTGGGTCCTAAAGTGTTTATAGATGTATGTCCCAAATGTCAGGGTATATGGTTTGACAATGAAGAGCTCGAGAAAGTGCTGGGCACCCGGAAACTCGACAGTTTGCTGACTAAACGCACATGTACGGAAAGCAGGAGTAAACTGAAATGCCCGCGTTGTGGTGCGATGATGGATCTGGAATATGCAGAGGATGTGGAAATAGATGTTTGTCCGAGCTGTCATGGTGTGTGGCTAGATTATGGCGAGTTGGAACGGTTGAAAGAGTTGACAGAAGCGGGTGGTGATGAAAAGGTTGATGCAGGAGTAGAGTGGGACGAGATGATGGCGAAACGGCGTGGTAAAAGGTTGAACCGGTTGTTTAAGATCTTTGTGCACTGAACATATTGGCTTATTCAAGGAGACTCTCCGATATGACAACTTTATATAAAAGCCCGGAAGGAGAAGCGAAAGTATTATCTCTTTACGATAAAGCTGTAGCTAAACTTGAGCTTGAATTCGACGAAACAATTGTTGATACTCGTTTTGGCGATACGCATATCTTTATAAAAGGGCCAAAGGGCGCACCACCGCTAGTAATTCTACAAGGTGGTAACACAGTCAGCCCAGTTACTTTGTCATGGTTTTTACCATTGACTAATTAATATAGAGTATATGCACCAGATACCATAGGTCATCCAGGCAAAAGCCGCCAAAATCGTGTATCGCCCGCATATGATAGCTTTGGCAAATGGGTTGTGGATGTTTTAGAAGGTTTAAGCATAGAAAGAGCAGCCTTTATAGGCCCTTCTTATGGTGCAGGTATAATTCTCAGAACAGCAGCCTTTGCTCCTGAACGAATATCAAAGGCCGTATTATTTGTTCCTTCTGGTATTGCTACCGGTTCAATAAGTAGAACGATATTTAAGATTTTTATACCGATGTTTATGTATCAGTTGTTTCCAACAGACAAAAGATTGCTTAAAGCAGTAAGCCCTATGTTTAGTGGTGCTGTTGACGAATTCGCAGTTGAAGTTACTGGCGCAGTTTATCTTCATTACAAGCTCGAAACAAAAATGCCTCGATTAACCACGGAAGAAGAATTAAAGAACTATACTGCACCAACACTGGTTTTAGCAGGAGAAAAAGACATATTTTTCCCTGCGGAGAAAATAATTCCGCGAGCAAAAGAGATAATACCTAATTTAATTGCCGCGGAGTGTTTAAAAGGCGAAGGCCATTTCCCGGCCATAGAGAGTCTTGGATATATAAATGAACGGATTTTACGTTTTTTGAAAGAAAAGTGATTAATGACGCTGATTAACACTGATTGACACAGATTTAAAGTAGTGTATTGCTTTTTTGTGTTTTTATTCAACCCGAAAAAAGTACTTTATATGTGTTTGATACTAACGGCTAATACAGAGGTACATCTAAATGGAAAAGAAAGTGTATATCCTCGGCGGTGTGCTACTGGCAATAGTGCTAATAGTGGCGGTTTTGACGTTGTACAGTCCTAGTTCAGTGCCCAGTGAGGTGCTGCTCACAGATACTGACAACGGTAACGAGATTGCAGTAAGAAAAGGGCAATCATTGGTCATCTCATTGGACTCGAACCCGACCACGGGCTACATCTGGGAACTGGTAGAACAGCCGGATGAGCAGATCCTGTAGCAAGTGGGAGAACTAGAATTCGCGCAGGAATCAGAACTCATCGGTGCCGGAGGTGTAGAAACCATCAGGTTTGATGTTGTGGGTCCCGGCCTGACAGCCCTTAAATTGGTATATCACCGCCCGTGGGAGACGAATGTATCGCCAGAAAAGATATTCTATATACATGTAGTAGCACGTTGATAATACCTGAGGTGCCAAAGCCAAAGCTATATCTTGCAATTGTATGTATAATAATCTGCCTTACCGCGGTGGCAGGCTATTTACTTTTGTGCGGTTGTTCAGAATACGTCTGGCTTGAAGCGGAAGATGCCGATACGTTAACGCCCGGTTTTGTGATTGCAAAAGGGCCTTTAGCATCCGGTGGCGAGTATCTGCAGATACCAAAAGGATCAGGTTGGAGTTCAAGAACAGGAGTAGCAGAATATACTATCCACATAAACACTTCCGGTAATTACGTTATCTGGAGTAGAGCGATAGCACCCACAGGTGATGGTAACGCCATCGAGGTACAGATAGACGATGCTACCGGAGCTATCTACTTATCCAATACCTGGCAATGGACTACCGTAAACCACAAAGGTAGTACAGATGAATCCAATCCCACGAGTGAGCCTGTGTCATTTCGGCTATCCGCAGGGAAGTATACATTGAAGCTGAAACCGGGCGAAAGTGCCGCTAAACTCGATAAACTGCTTATAACTAATGATAGAGCTTATGTACCGACCGAGAGGGTAGGCGCCATCTACGGTACGGTCATCACCGCTAAAGAAAACGGAATCGCAGACGCAACAGTTACGCTGACTACCTGGGCACAAGACGAGCTCGCAGCTACAAAAACCGATACCCACGGTAACTACGCATTTACTGATGTTCCACAGGGCTATTACATCCTGACGGCATCGAAACCACAATTCTTGACTGACTCGGATTCTGTCATCGTTAAAGCCGATGAAGAGACAACAGCCGATATTATGCTCGGCATGAATTACAATTTGTGATTAAAGATTATACGTTTCTTTGATTAAACTTTCGTTGGGAAAGAAAGGTTGTGTGTAAATCCGAGTTAATCTTGTGGTCTTCGAAACAATCACACAAGAAGTACTTTGGAATTAGCACAATTGATAGAAGACTCGCGAGAAAAATAGTTGTTGCGGTTTAATCGCCAAGGCGAAACTAAAAATGACGCGATACATATTAAACAAAAAAGGTACATGGTATAGACAAGACATGAAAATAATAGTAACAGGTGGCGCGGGCTTCATAGGTTCGCACGTCGTGGATAAGTTAATGGCTGAGAAACAAGAGGTAGTAGTTCTGGATAACCTGAGCGCGGGAGACGAGAATTTCATAAAGCCGCACTTAGATAAAGAAAACTTCTGTTTTCACAAAATAGACATCTTGCATGATGACATATCCCGTCTTTTTGCGGGTGCCGCGGAAGTGTGGCATCTCGCTGCGAATCCCGAAGTGCGATTAGGTGCAAAAGATACAAAGGTTCATCTGGATCAGAATGTCATCGCAACATATAACGTGCTGGAAGCAATGAGAACGAACGGCGTAAAGAGAATCCTATTTACCTCTACATCCACTGTTTACGGCGATGCTGATATACTGCCCACACCGGAAGGTTATCCTACCATACCTATTTCGTTATACGGCGCGTCGAAACTTGCTTGTGAAGCGTTAATCGCCGCTTACTGTCATACATTTGATATGCAGGCATGGCTATACCGGTTTGCGAATGTAATCGGCAGAAGGTCTTCGCACGGTATAATTTACGATTTTATCAATAAGATTAGGGCAAATCCCGCGGAGTTGGAAATATTAGGCGATGGCAAGCAGACGAAATCGTACATCTACGTGAGTGATTGTGTGGCTGCAATGTTTGCGAGTTTGGACGCAAAAGAAGAAGGTGTGAATATATTCAACATCGGTACGGATGAGATGACAAGTGTGCGGCGAATCGCGGAGATCGTATGCGAAGAGATGCAGACGACACCCGAATTACGGTTCACGGGTGGTGCACGAGGTTGGAAAGGCGACGTCCCGGTTATGCTGCTTGATGCCTCGAAACTGAAAAAACTGGGCTGGCACGAGGGGTTTGTATCTGAAGAAGCGGTGCGGAAGGCGACTGAGGATTTGTTGGCGGACATACGCTAGAAATAAGTGCTAAGTACTGATTTGTTTGGTCGTTATACGGTCATCATATCGCAAGCGTCCAACAACCTTTCTTTCGGCGAAGCCGTTTTCCTGTATACACTTTTCTTATGGGTTAGAACGAAAACGGGACCAACGAACCTTTTTAATCAGACAACAGCTTTATCGCCGGTAGCCAGTCATATTGTATGTCCCCATTTGCATCCTTAAACTCAGTGCAGTTAATCCAGCCATCGGCAGTTAAAAGCGCATTTGTATGATGAATTTGAGGATATGAACCGGTTTTTATGGTGTAATTGTATTCTACATTTGGAAGCAATTCAAATGGTTTGGAAAACGAGATATTGTGCCAATCGCCCTTATAGCCATCCCAGGGCTCGGTTTCGATACACCGCGAGCCTTTACAGATTTTAGCGTATTCCGTATGCCCGCCGGTTCCTGTACAGGGATACGTGTAAAGCTTAATCACCTGTAGTATTTTAGTTGGTTTTATAGTCCCGTTGTGTATGCCGAAACTTGCGGGATATGCTTTTTTGCTTGGTCCTGTGTCAAAAGTACCTGTTGTCGTGACATAGTAATTCACCACGGGTTTCATTAGTGGATACGTATCTTTATCTTCCTCTATGCTGTAAGGTATATTCCAAAGTCCAGACCCAGCTATCTCGCCCGCATCAGGATACTTTTCTTTATAATCGCTCCAGTAGTTGCCCAGATAGTTTTTGCGTACTCTATCGTTGTAGGTATAAGTAAATCGTTCTTGTGAGTACCAGATGTTGGGTGAACCGGAAGAATAAACATTATCGGTGTTATTTATAAAATCGTTGAGATATATTTCATTGTTGCTAGAAGAATAGATGTGGATGCCGTCATCGCTGTTGTTGTACACATAGTTGTTCGTGATATTATTGTTGTTACTGGATGATGTGAGGCAGATACCATGATACTTGCTGTTTGTGATGTCGTTACTGGTAATGGTATTGTTGCGAGAATACGAGATGTAGATGGCGTTATCGTTTTTGTCCACATAGTTGCATGAAATGGTATTGCCATTGCAAGAAGCGGTGAGATTGATACCATAGTTGTTGTCGCGGACAGTGTTGCCGGCTATGTTGTTGTCTCCGGAAGAATAGAGGTACATGCCGTTGTTGTTATTGTTCACAGTGTTGTTTGAAATGGTATTGTTATTAGAATTGTAGAAGTCGCAGCCCCACCTGCTGTTTGTGATGTTGTTGCCTGTGATGTTATTGTTGTGGGAAGACGAGAGGTCTATACCACCAGCGTTTTTTGTGACTGTGTTGCCTTCAATTATGTTGTTGCAGGAGGACGAGAGGCCTATACCGTCATTGCTGTTTGTGACAGTATTGCCGGTAACGTTATTGCCACGTGAAAAGTAGAGGTACATGCCGTTGTTAGTGTTGCGGATAGTATTGTCTGTAAGTGTATTGTTGCTTGAGATAATCTTAATCCCGGCATCGCCATTCTGGCTACCGGAGTTTGTTGCATTGAAGCCCTCAAGCGTGATTCCATCTACCGAAAGCGTAATTGCACTATCATTGCCGCCGGCATCTACAACGGGCATACCAATACCACGCAATGTAAGTGCTTTATTCACAACTACATTCTCATTATAAGTACCTGCATCCACTGTGATTGTATGTCCAGCAAATGTCATAGGATCATCTATCGCGCCCTGAATAGTTGAGTAGTTCTTACCGGTGTCAATATTGTGGACCGTGCGTTTTGTTTGTGTAGTAACATAAGCCTCAAAATGCACCATCAGCGGATAAAAGTCATTGTCTGGATATATGCGGTAAGGCATATCCCAAATACCAGTTCCATCTATCTCTTCAGCATCTGGATATTTTTCTTTATAATCGCTCCAGTAGTTGCCCAAGTAGTTTGTGTAAGAACTACCGTTGTATGTATAGGTTATTTGTTCTGTGGAGTTCCAGATGTTGCTTGTAGAAGAAACGCTTAGAGTGTTGTTTATGAAATTATTGAGATAAAATTTGTTGTTATTGGATCCCCCCCATAGCCCGATGTCGACTTCGCCATTGTTGCTGACATTATTGCCTGTAAGGGTGTTGTTGCTGGAATCCATGAGGTGGATACCGTACATGTTGTTGTTACTGATTGTATTGTTTGAAATTATACTATCATTTGTCTTACATAGTTCTATACCAACGCACGTGCTGGATAAATCCAGATTTTCTACCGTAATATTACTGCAATTTACAAGTATGACCTGTCCAGCGTCTGTAACCTCAGTATCTGATGTATCTTCAAGATAAACAAGCGGCTTACCATTTACCGTATTACCATTTACCGTATTGCCCTTCACGGTGTTTTGATAGGAAAAACCGACAAAAAGACCATCATTTAGAAATGTGTTGCATATAATGTTATTATTACAACCTGAATTGATGAGGTAGATGCCTTTGTCGTTGTTGCTAATAGTATTGTTTGTAAAGGTGTTGTTGCAGGTTGAGATGATGCAGATGCCTTTGTCGTTGTTACTACAGACGGTATTGTTTGTAAAGGTGTTGTTGCTAGATTTGTAGATGCAGATGCCGCACCCGTTGTTGCTGGCATTATTACCTGTAATAGTGTTGTTGTTGCAGGAATCGTCAAGGGTAATGCCGTACCAGTTGTTGTTGCTGGCATTATTGCCAATAATAGTGTTGTTGCAGGAATCGTCAAGGGTAATGCCGCACCAGTTGTTGCTGACTGTATTGTTTGAGATTACGCTTTCTTCTGTTATCAAAAGGCTTACAGCAACGTATGTATTGGATAACTCCAGATTTTCTACCGTGATATTAGTACAATTTACAAGTATAACCTGTCCTGCATCGGTAACCTCAATACCCGCCTTATCTTCGAGATAAACAAGAGGTTTACCATTTACTGTATTGCCTTTTATGGTGTTTTGATAGGAACCATCAACAGAAAGACCATCATTTAGAAATGTATTACGGGTAATATTGTTGTTACATGAATCATCCAGACCGATGCCGATACTGTTATTGCTGACAGTATTACCTGTAATAGTGTTGTTGCTGGAAGAACGCAGGAGGATGCCGGTGTCGTTGTTGCTGCTAGCCGTGTTGTTTGTAATGGTGTTATTGTTTGAAGTTACCAGGATTCCAGCGTAATGTCTAAAGGAGTAACCGTCCCCTGCGTTTGTTGCCGTGAACTCCTCAAGAGTAATTCTATCTACCGAAAGCGTAATTGCGCTATTATTGCCACCGGCATCTACAACAGGTTTGCCGCTGCCTGTATCCACGCCCTTTAAAATAAGCGCCTTGTTCACGTCTACATGTTCGTAGTAAGTGCCGCTATGCACCTCGATTATGTCCCCTGAATCTGCGGCATCTACGGCTGCTTGAATGCTGGCGTAGTCGCAGCCGCTGTGACAGACGGTTATGGTTGCAGATGCGCAGCCAATGCCCACAGATACTAACGTTACAAATAAAACCGCAAATATCAATGCCCTCAGGTTTCCCAATTCCGCCCTTTTTTGGATTTTCATTTTTTGCTCACACCAATTTTATTGCAGGTATCCAATCATAATAAACTTTTCCGTTTATTCGAGGTATCCCGTTTTTGTTCAGATTCCGGCACATCATCTTTCTTCCAAAGCACCTTTTAGCGCCACAACTTCTACTAATTTGTCTAACACCACATACAACGCCTCTATATTATCCAGCCCTTCTTGAACCGCAACCAGATCCAATCGGTTATATTTATGGACGATAGCATTCCGCAGACCGTTGAACCTTCTTATCAATTCCGCTTCTTCACTTGCCAGCACCTTTTCCCGCTCTAGCTTCTCGATGTTCGTGTAATCATCCTCAACGGCAAGTCCCAGGTCCTTCGTTGTCATCGCAGCCACATCCATGACAACGTCCACGCAAACCTGTAACGCATATAATAACGCTCTCTTCGTAACATCATCCGCGATTGTATACGAGTCTATGAACTCTTTCTCTTGTTCAAACACTTCCAATTTCTCTAAGTATCTTTTCTTTCTCATTCAACCATCTCCTCCTGTATCTCATCCTTTCCGTAACATCCTTGAACTCGTTCTCTGCAATCCTGTGCTCCATGTCCTGCCACAACTTCCGGAAAAAGTAAAAATATTCGGATAAATTCGCTTCGTTTCCGTATACGACTACGTGGTGCCGTATAATTTCCAGTTTTATATACAGCGGTAGGTTATCAAATACCTTGATGTCATATTTCCCGCCAAGCTTACCGGAGATGTCGTTCAAAACGCCTTTCGATGGATTGACTACGCAAACATCAATGTCGCTCCTCTTTGTTTGCTCTCCCTCTACGTAGGAGCCAAATAACAATATTCCCAGGCATCTTCCTTTGAAATCCCGGAAGTCCTTTTTTAAATGTTCCATCACCATCATTTCTCTTTTCTCTACGCTTTTTTAAAGGGCTTAAACCAAGCTTGACCATCAAACCTTATTAGAAAGAAAGTTTAATCAAAGAACGTTACTCCAATCTAATAGCAGGTATCCAGTCATAATAAACTTTTCCGTTAACATCCACGAAAGAAGTGCAAGTAATAGTCCCGCCTGTTACGTCTTTGCTGTGTTCATGAATTATCTGCGGATACGAACCTGTTACGATGGTATAGTTGTACATATGATTTTTCAACAGCATGACGTAAGAAGCACCAGTATCGTTATCTATTGTTAGGTTATGGTAGTCGCCTTCGTAGCCCACCCATGAACCATTTGCGATCAAAGTCACGTTTTTATACATTTTGATGGATTCAGAATGACCACCGGTCCCTGCACAGGGATAAGTGTACATTTTACTAACATTGATGTCACGTGTAGGTATGATTGTACCATTGAGGACGCCCATTATGCTTGGATAGGTGCCTTCACCTGTGTCAAATACTGATTCTACGGCAGCGGGTATCACACCGAGCAGCGGGTCGCCTACATACAGCCTGACAGTAACTGTTTTATTATCCAAATCTCTTGAGAACGCGAGCTCGCCAGACACTGTTGGAAGTGTGGTTATATCATCCACTTCGGGTAAGAAGCCTATTCCTGTTTTGAATACTTTGCAGGTTTCTATATCAAGTTCGCCGACTATTATTGTGATGTCTGTGTATGCAGCATCGGTTGTGTCAGGCGTATCATCGGTTACGTTTACGTTTAGCACTATCGAATCGCTTATGTCGGTGTCAGAATATTCTGGCGGGAGATATGCGGCTAAATCAGTGGGACTGGCGGTTATTATTGTAGAGTTAACGCCTACGTCTGTTTTTGTATAGGGTTCTGTTGGTGATAAGTAGTTTTCCCAAGGTAGCATCAGCGGATAGTTATCGTTATCGGAATCAGGACGGTAAGGCATGCTGTAAGGCGTATCCCAAATTCCGCAGTCCTCCGTCTCTTTAGCATCTGGATACTTATCTTTATAATCGCTCCAGTAGTTGCCCAAGTAGTTTGTGTAAGTGCTGCCGTTGTATGTATAGGTTATTTGTTCTGTGGAGTTCATGATGTTGCTTGTAGAAGAAGAACCAACGCTTAGAGAGTTGTTTATGAAATTATTGAGATAAAAATTGTTGTTATTGGATTCCCATAGCTCGATGCCACTGTAGTCGTTGTTACTGACATTATTGCCTGTAATGGTATTGTTGCAGGAAAAGTGGAGGCGAATACCGTCCCTGTTGTTGTTACTGACGGTATTGTTTGAAATTATACTATCATGTGTCTTATATAGTTCTATACCAACGCACGTGTTGGATAAATCCAGATTTTCTACCGTGATATTACGGCAATTTACAAGTATAACCTGTCCAGCGTCTGTAACCTCAGTATCTGATGTATCTTCAAGATAAACAAGCGGCTTACCATTTACCGTATTGCCTTTCACGGTATTTGATAGGAATAACCAACAAAAAAGGCCATTATTTACAAACGTATTGTCTATAATGTTATTATTACAACCTGAATTGATTAGGTAGATGCCGCCTTCGCCATTGTTGCTGACATTATTGCCTGTAATGGTGTTGATGCGGGAATCCCAGAGGATGATACCGTACATGTTATTGTTACTGACGGTATTGTTTGAAATTATACTATCATGTGTCTTATATAGCTCTATACCAACGCATGTGTTCGATAAATCCAGATTTTCTACTGTGATATTACGGCAATTTACAAGTATAACCTGTCCAGCGTCTGTAACCTCAGTATCTGAGGTATCTACAAGATAAACAAGCGGCTTACCATTTACCGTATTGTTTTCCACAGTATTTTGATAGGAATTACAGACAAAAAGACCATCATTTACAAACGTATTGCCAATAATGTTATTATTACAACAGGAATCGCTGAGGTAGATGCCGCTGTAGTCGTTGTTGCTGACAGCATTGTTTGTAAAAGTGTTGTTGCAGGCTGAGAAGAGGCGGATGCCGTAGCACCAGTTGTTGCTGGCATTATTACCTGTAATGGTGTTGTTGCTGGAATCCCAGAGGCTGATGCCGATCCCATTGTTGCTGGCATTATTACTTGTAATAGTGTTGTTACTGGAAGAGTGAAGGCTGATGCCATCCTCGTTGCTGCTGGCATTATTACCTATAATAGTGTTGTTGCTAGAACAGTCAAGGTTAATGCCAAGCCAGTGGTTGCTGACAGTATTGTTTGAGATTACGCTTTCTTCTGTTTTCAAAAGGCTTACACCAACGTGTGTATTGGATAAGTTCAGATTTTCTACCGTGATATTAGTACAATTTACAAGTACAACTTGTCCAGCATCTGTAACCTCAATACCTGTCTTATCTTCGAGATAAATAAGAGGTTTACCATTTACCGTATTGCCTTTCACGGTGTTTTGATAGGAACCATCAACAGAAAGACCATCATTTAGAAATGTATTGCCGGTAATAGTGTTGTTGCATGAATCATCCAGGCTGATGCCGATACGGTTATTGCGGACATTATTGCCTGTAATGGTATTGTTGCAGGAAAAGTGGAGGCGAATACCGTCCCAGTGGTTGTTGCTGACATTGTTGTCTATAACGATGTTATTATTGCGGGAATGGAAGAGACTGATGCCCTCATCGTTGTTGCAGACATTGTTACCTGTAATGGTATTGTTGCAGGAAGAGTTGAGGCGGATACCGTCCCAGTGGTTGTTGCTGATAGTATTGCCTGTAAAAGTGTTGTTGCTGGAATAGGAGAGGTGGATGCCGACACCGTTGTTGCTGGCTGTGTTGTTAGTAATGGTGTTATTGTTTGAGATTACCGTAATTCCTGCGCTTCTTTCCTTGACTCCCGACACAAAAATTTTGTATGGCACCCTGGAACCACCTCCTACGTTTGTTGCATTAAATCCCTCAAGTCTAATTCCATCCACCGAAAGCGGAAACACAACATATTTGTGCAGCACCCAGTAACAACCTCCTGCGTTTGTTGCATTGAATCCCTCAAGCGTAATTCCATCTACCGAAAGCGTAATTGCACTATAATTGCCGCAGGCATCTACAACAGGTTTGCCCGTGCCGATGTCCACGCCTCGCAGAGTTAGTTCTCTGTTCACATCTACATGTTCGTGGTAAGTGCCGCTATGCACCTCGATTGTGTCCCCTGAATCTGTGGCATCTACGGCTGCCTGAATACTGGCGTAGTCGCAGCCGCTGTGACAGACAGTTATGGTTGCAGATGCGCACCCAATGCCCACAGATACGAACGTTACAAATAAAGCCGCAAATATCAATGCCCTTCGGTTTCCCAATGCCACCATTTTTTGGATAAACATTCTTTTCATTTCCTGTTTATCACCCCCACTTCCACAAATAAGCCACTGCAAACACTCCCGTGCATACAAATACGAATTCAAACCTCGGTGCCCCCATTTCTTCTCACCTTCCCCCTTTTTATCCCCCGCTCTTAAAATATTGCCCTAAAACTGATTGATCTTGTAATTAGTTCACGCAACCACTTATATAAGCTTTTCGGTTGTCTTCAGAACAGCTTCCCCCTATTCATTATCTCGTTCGGATCCAAAACACGGAGGAACTTCTTCCAGACTTCGGCAAGATACCCTATTCTTTCCGCTGTCGGCTCGATTATACCCGCATATGGTCTGAACCAGCCATAGATACCCAGCTCAAGTAGCCGGTGAAATTGCTTCTCGTTATAATTCCTTAGCTTCTCGCCGAATCCCGCGTCACTCCCGTCGTAAAACACATCAAGCTCGAAATAGCAGAGCTGCCCGTGGAAACTGTATATCGGGTCAATATAGAAATGAATGTGGTCCTTGGGTATCCCCACCTCCAAAGCCGTCTTCTCATGCAGTTCATAATACTTCGCTGCCAACGTCAAAGGTCCATACAGCCCGATGCAGTGATAGTTCCCCTTTCCCTTCAAGCCGAACACCATACAGCTCTTCTCCGCACCGCCCAGACACTCATCCTCGAATGTTTGCGCGAACTCAGCCGGTAATTCCAATACCTGCCCGCCTGATTTGTTCATATACCCACGTACCAGCGTATCCTTTGCCTCGAATATGCCGTCCACACCTTCTACCAGCACGCAAACAACGAACTTCGGCAGCTTATCGTATGCGTAATCAAAAGTGCCGAAGATGCCTTCCAACCAGCTCTGATTGTCCACTAACCTGATACTTGCCGCTAATTCATCGTGCATTAAATTGTAAATGAACTCAGTCGGCGTGCCCACATCGTCAAAACCGATGAAGTACTCTTTCCTGTTGTCATACAACCGGTAAAGTTTCGCTGTTAATTCGGTCACTACACCGCACGTACCGGGATGTGCGCCGAACATACCTGCAAAGTCAGGACCCACGCCGTATCGGAAATAAGGCATCTCAGAAAGCGCACGTGAGCCGGTTTTTAATGTCTCGCCGTTCGGTAGTATCATCTCATACGAGATCGTGTGGTCATGGCCGTCCGTAGCTGAAGTTTGGTATATTCCACGCAGGTAATAATTTACCAGTACGCTCACTGTAAGGGGCGCGTCGGGAAATGCAGGACGCAATTTGTGCTTTCGCGTCTGTTCCAGTAACATACCAAATGTTACTCCCGGCTCTACGGTCGCAGTCTTCATCTCGGGGTTTATCTCTAAGATGCGGTTCATCCGGGACAGATCTAATAATATGCTGCCGTCATGTACCGGGATAGTCAAGCCACGCACGTTTATTCCCGTACTATACGGAATCACAGGTATTTTATGCGTATTTGCAAGCATCAAAACAGATCGCACTTCTTCTTTAGTCCCAGGTCGCACGACACAAGCCGGATTTTTCGCAGGTACAAAGTGCCAGTGCTGATCTCGCGAATACGATGTGCATATCGCACGGTCGTCAGTCGCGTTTGCTTCTCCTACTATTGCCTGCAGTTCCTTTACTAGCATTTTCTATACTCTTTCCTTCTTCCGTCAATTTGATTAAATATTTGAAGGCGAAGATAAAAAGTTTTCGTGAATTTTCTTGATTTTGAAAGCAAATCTACTCTTTCTTTCATATCCTATTACCTTTCTATCATTTACTATTTCCAAATATGTTTTACAAAAATAGATAAAATGGTGAACCCTGCCCTACTCGCTCCCACCCATGTCAACATGGCATCACCCTTTCTGGAGGACTTACTCACCAATTATAATTATAGGACACTACTATATATACCCTACTACCACTACTACCTCTTCAACTTCCCGCACCCAATCCTACAAGGCACACCTATTCACGGTAAATATCGTATCTCTTCTCGAATTTTATTCGATCTCTCTTTTAGAAAGACATTCAAGAACTGATTTTCTTATCTCTTGTAATTAAAATTGCTATCACAAAATACTGTTCAGACTTTTCTGTGAACGCCTAAGTCGCCTGACTCGTCAAGAAAGATGTGCATGTTGCTTTTCGATGCGCCTCAAAGCGTTTTTTGATAAAGCTTTTCTTAAACGTTTAAAAGAATAAGTGAGATGGAAAAGTTAATAATCCAGCCTATTTGGTTTGACTCGCTTGGTGCGAAGTCATTATGCACGGTGGTTAAGACACCGGATGTGAACGTACTGACGATTACCGAACTCAGTTTTAGCCCGCTTACGGTAAAATATCCAGAAGGCAAGAGTTTTAAATTTGGCAATACCACGTTGCGGTTCAGCAAACCTCTGTTTCATGGAATTGAGTTCTCAAGGGTTGGCTGGCATTTCCGTAAACTTAAAGACAGCACAAAACCAAAGTTGAGGGTGCTAACACGCGAGAGCATATAACTTTCAATCGTAAATAATCACATTTTATTTTTTTCTCACATCCAATGGATAAGAAACGAGTCACCGCATTTTAACAGACCTTAAACAGGCTTAAATAGAATTATACATTTTTTATTCTGTGCTTTACTGCATAGCTCACGCTATGAACGCACATTCTCCGGGTTGCGCTCAAGTAGCACGAGGCGGGGGTTTCAGGCAGTTACAGACGATTGCACAAGCTACTTTCTGGAAAAAGGCAATAAATTTCGCTTTTGTTCCCCGGATAAGTTCAGATAGTTGGATTAAGAAGAAAGCACTGAAAATCTCAACGCTTTTTTTGAAACTGAAGTCGGTTATCTTCCTACCTGAGTTTTTCGCTGCAATTGCAGTTATAATCCTAACAAGGAGATAGAAGATAAGCGCTGAGTAGATTTCCGCCATGATGCCGTTCTTGTTCTTCGTGAATATGTGCGATAGCTTTATAATATGCTTGATGTCGTTGAAAAAAAATCTCGATGGTCCAGCGTTTTGAATACAGCTCGTAGATAACCTGCGGGGTAAATATTGCATCAAAGATGTTTGTCACGTAAAATCGCCATTTCCCTTCGTGCAGTATCCCCACGAGCCTCAAATCGGTCTTAAATTGTGAGTTCTTGCTCTTTGCGAGTTGTACCTTCACATCCAGCTCGTTCATATCTTTTAGAGCTTTCGTTATCTGAGAGAGCCGCTTACCCACCAGATGCGCCCATTTCAGATCAGAAACGGTGACAATTAGTGGGTCGCAGCTCTTCTTCAAGCGGGAAACGAAGAAGCTCTTTGCTTCAACGATTTTCTTAAATCTCGTAAAATTCCAGTACCCCCGATCAAAGAGATAAAGGATATTTGACGCTTTCGTGATAAAACGGAACCTGCTGTCATGTCTTTTACCTTCTGTGACTTGCAACTTGGTGAGAACAAGGTTTCGAACTGAAAATTTGGCATTTAACTTCAAAGCGGCTTGGGATTTACTCGTGCTTTTAAATACCTTTTCAAGGGTCTTATTGAGCCGTATTACGCTTCCATCCACAGCGAAGCAGTCTTTGAATCGTGCGAAGAAGAATCTCTCATCGGGCTCGAGCGAGTTGATATAGCACGTGAGCAGTCGGTTATACACGCCCCTGAAGAACATCCAGTTGGTGCCCGAGAGCTTCTTGCTGAGCGCCATGCGACTGAGCCCTTTTACTTGATCACAGGGATAAATGAGGGAGAATGACGCACTGAAAAAGGCAACCAGTTTTGACAGGCAGCCCCGCGGAGCCGATTCAATCGCAGACAGCACCATTAGCCAGAAGAAAGGAACAACGGCTAATTTCCGCTTACGCTTGTCTTCTACCCCATATTCTTTCGCCAGTTCCACAATCGCATCTTCAGATAAAATTGCAGAAAACTCAGGGAACACCTCTTTCACGTCCATAATGTCTTGTTTCACCTCTACTTTATATAAATATCGCCTTTAGGTGAAACGCGTAGCCCACGATAGGTCACAGGTAGGACCCCGCCTTATCAAACGTTCATCAATTAATCGCAGAGCCTGATAATTCCACACACACTTTTGTGACGCTAAAAAGGGCATCCATCCACCGAAAATCACGATATGCATAGTTGTTATATATTAATAAATATGCATGAAAGAGTAGTGTTTCCATCTTTTCTAAAAACTACATGCTATGTCGCTATTTAGCTTAAGTTTACGGAAATGGGTTGGCTGGGTATTTTATACTGTTGTTAAGCATGAAAATGAGAAAATCATTCATTCTTCTGACCTCAACGGTCCTGTAATCGAAGATTATGCGTAGCAGACAATCCGAGAGAAGCCTCAGGTGCTTATCCTTGATGGTCCCATGACTTATATGTTTGGTTATTTGCTGAACAGAATTAATTTAAAACGTGCGGTGGATAATGCCGCGGAAATTGTGCGTTCAATTGATGCTGAACTGATTATTTACGACCATCACTTGCCACGAGACCGGAAATTCCGGGAAAGGACTAAAAAGGTGTGGGATGTAGCAAAGAAGGAAGACAAGAAGCTCTTGATTGCGGCAGAATTTTTAGGGAAGGTGCCGGTTATACTTTCCGCGGTTTGGTCAAAGAGAAGAGAGGGGTGAAAAAGAAAAAGCGAAAACTTTATAAAGGCTTATGTCAAAAGTTAACATATGCCAAGAATACCCTAAGGGTGGCGCATCTCAAAATGGGGCAAAATAAAAATGTATAAAAACTTTTTTGCTCGAAAGCTATGTTCTGGATTGTTATTGCTTATACTAGTAGCAAGCATAGTTAGTGGCACTATTTCTGCTATGAATACGGATAATTTGACGCTTGGTGCAGATTCTAAAGAAAAAAACATGAAAAATAAAGAGGCTAAAGATTTTTGTGGCATATTAGAAAATCAAAGTCTACATGCTACAGAGGTTATCCCGAGGGCGGAGGCATTGGCTACACCGGGAGACGTGTTCCTGTTGGCGTCAATAACTGTTTACGTTGATGACGATTTCACGGACGACCCGGCAAACCACAAATGGGATACAATACAAGAAGGAATAACAGATGCAAATGCTGGAGATACCGTTTTGGTCTATACCGGTACATATACTGAAACCGTAGCCTTAAGTAAGAGACTAACACTACTAGGCGATGGAATGCCCACGATTGATGCTCAAGATTCTGGCGATGCAATCAATATAAAGGCAGACAACTGCACCGTCAAAGGATTCAATTGTGTCAATGCACAGCCATCGCCTTACGCAGGGATAAGAGTGTATTCCAGCAATAACGTTATTGCAGATAACACATGCAATGATAACTATGAAGGCATCTACTTGCTAGGCTCCTCGAATGAGATTCGAAATAACATTGCAAAAAAAAATCAGCACTATGGTATTAGACTTCAAGCGTCAGACGGCAACATAATACGGGATAATACAGCTAAGGGCAATAGTGCGAGTGGCATCCGCCTCAAAACTTCTGACTACAACAGGATAATTGATAATGATGCTTCAAATAGTGTTAACTATCATGGTATATCTGTAAGTTCTTCAAACAATAACGAAGTCCGTAATAACGTTGCAAACTCTAACCATTACCAGGGTATTGGACTCTGGAGTTCAAGCAATAATATAATATCAAAAAACACGGCTAAGAGCAATGGAAACAATGGCATCTATCTCAAAGAGTCAAACGACAACAGGATAACCGATAATGATGTCTCAAACAATGATAATTATCATGGCATTTCTTTAAAACTATCAAACAATAACGATATTCGTGATAATACTGCAAATACTAATGGTGAGGATGGCATATACTTGAATTTGTCACATGACAATAGGATAACCGGTAATGCCGCCTCAAACAGCGTTGCCTATCATGGTATTTCTTTAAAATCGTCAAACAATAACGAAGTCCGTAATAACATTGCCGACTCTAACCACTATGACGGCATTAAACTTCGGAATTCCACCGATAACATAATAGCAAAAAACACGGTTAAGAACAACGAAGACGATGGCATATCCCACACGAATTCAAACAACAACAGAATATACATGAACAATTTT
>JAPVWK010000001.1 GCA_028572065.1 Candidatus Methanophagales archaeon | reverse complement strand
TCTCCGTGTATCAGGAAGTCACAGACGGGATTTATATGGCTCGGCAATTCGTAATAGGAAAAGTGATGAAATATGAAACCTCCTATCGAGATGAGTGATATAACGGATTTCGCGTACATCACGAGCAGGAAACTGCAGAACGAGATGATGAAAAGAGTGGCGCTGTCTTTATGTGGCGTAGAAAAGGCGAGGAAGAATTTAATTACAAGCTTAAGTGTCCCTATTGCAGCGAGGAACAGGAATCAAGCGTGGTCTTCAAAAAGCGGCTTTACCGCGTAAAATGTAGCAATTGCGGGAAAAGTATTATGGTAGAGAAGCTTGGTAAGAAGTAGGCTTGCACTAAATAATACAAATCCTTTCGTATTCGTAATAAGTACGTTATGGCACAAGGCGATACAATCACAGAACCGGACTAATTGCTTGCTGGCAATGCTTGAACATTTTCCGGATCGTAAGATTAAAAGGGACGAAAGGCGGGAAGGCGAAAAGGGATTTATAAACATACTGCGAACGAATCTTTTATCAGACTTAAGCCACCCCTAAATTTATTTACCTTTAACACGCTAGAATTTGATAAAACGGTTTTGTGCGTGAAAACAGAGACTAAGGCTGGCGTTTTAGAAATGAACGCTGGACAATTTCAGTCCTCTATTCAGTCCTTGGTTTCAGTCACCTCTAACAGTTAACGAATACTACTTGCGAGCGGGTATGGGGCGGGTGAACCGAAAGGTTTATATATGCACCGGAAGGTTTATATATAGAGCAAAAGCTTTATATACCTGCTGATGCGTATGTTTATAAGCATGTGTTACAAACATATGTAACAGCATGAACAGTAAAGGAGGAAAACAATGCCAACAAAGGAATATAAAAGAGAAGAAAAAAGGAGGGTAAAGCGATGCTTACATCAGTAACCACAACAACTACAACTACTGTGGTGACGGCAATGGGCCAAGCGGCAGTTTTTGGTGCTATTGGTGTAGTTGCATTAATCGCACTTCTTATAGCAAAGGAGTTACTGAGTGCGAGCGAGAACAAAAAAGCAGCGTTTTTAGGTAGGATTGCATCTGCGGCAATCAATCCGCTACTATTTGCATTCCTAGCTATCGTTGTAATTGAAGTGGTGGGGGCACTATAAAGATGGTGACCGAGAAGCGAAAGGGAATGAAGGCGAGTGTTGTTCTGGCAGCGATGGTAGTAGTGATCGCAGCAGCACTCGTGCCCGCAGTGACGGCGACGGTTAATCTCGACATAACGCCGGATACCGGTATAGCCGGGGAAAGAGCGGCATACATGGTGGATGTGGCTACAGGAGAATATGACTGTGTAATCGTAAATGTAACCATGCCTCCGGGATTCGGTGCGATAGCACCTACCACTGGTGATTTTGGTGGTCAGTGGGGCGACTCACCATTAATAGCGACAGCTTACCTCTATGGCGTCAATCCTGCTAGTCTAGGTGACCCGTTGTTAGCAACGGTCAAATTTACTGCAAATAAAAACAACCCCACAACGAAAATGAACGTATCAATTTCTGATGGAGGGGCTCCTGCAAATTTCATAATATCCGTGGATTACAATCCCGGTGGGGAAACATATGTAGGTCCTGCTAATGTCCGAGGCATGAATATTTCAGGGCATGTGACATTACCAACGGAGACGAGGAATGGTTATCTGAATGCCACAATAGAACCACCTACGGGTACAGACATAAAAATAGATGGTGTTAAGATTGTTTTCGGTAAATTTGTGCAGAACCCAACAGAGGAAGGGCTTTATCTCTTCACCGCGAGTGCAACACCATGTGGAGGTGGGAATCTCGAGAGCGGTACAGCAACAATTCATATCAGAGGCCCAGCGCCGCTACCAGCACTAACGCCAATTGGATTGATTGCATTGGTCGGCCTATTGAGTGTCGTTCTTGTAGGTGCAACAGTGAGGAGGAAGAAGTAATAAATCCACATCCTCCACCTTTTTATTTTTAGCTTTTAGAAACAGTATGAATCCAAGAATCTTTGCATTGGTTAGTGCACTAATTCTGACAATACTCGTATCCATCACCATCACAAGCGCGGCTGTAACGGGCTTGAACATAACTCCGGATGTGGTTGTAGAGGGGGAAACGGTATCTCTATCAGGGAAGGCATCGCCAAACGAGGAGGTCTGGGTAGAGACCTCGTTTGTGCTCTCGATACCGGTGTCAGAAGGAAAATATTATCATAATTTCAGCGGGTTACACTTTCCCGAGGGTGATAAAAACTTCGCGGTAACCACAGAAAACGTAGAGGACATCCGAATATCGGTACATCCTGTATTCTGGCAGACGGTAGTGTACCCCTTAGAGGGACCTAAAACAGCAACTGGTGGCACTGCCACGATTTCCATGTCCTTTCCTGTGACGTGGTATGGCATAACCGTTGACATCAACGGCGAAAAAGATGTTTCTGTATTCGGCAATGCCGCCGCTAGCGTAACTTCTCTGAATCTGACCACGGACATGGCTCTAAAAGTCCAGGCCGATTCAAACGGTGATTTCGAGCTTGATCTGAGTTCTGAAGGAGTACCGCCGGGTGAATTTTTGATTACTTCCGGGAGTATAGGGAAGAGTGTTCAGATAGTATCTTTGGTGCCAACGCCAACGCCAACGCCAACACCAACGCCAACACCGACGCCAACACCGACGCCAACACCGACGCCAATACCGACGCCAACACCGACACCAACACCGACACCAACACCGACACCAACACCAACGCCAACACCAACACCTGCGCCAAAAATAGTTAGCTTAAGCGTGGCAGTGGATAACGCTGCACTTTCGTGGTCAACAGGCGGAACGGCGAACTGGCTTGGAGAGACAACAACTTCTTATTATAACAATAGCGCAGCACAGAGCGGGATTATATCTCATGACCAAAACACATGGCTACAAACAACAGTTTCGGGACCCGGCACCGTAAGCTTCTATTGGAATGTTTCATCCGAGGAGCATTTCGACTTTCTGGAGTTCTATATTGATGGTATAGGTCATGATAGAATCAGCGGTAACGCGGATTGGCAGCAAAGGAGCTATCAAATAAGTTCGGGATCGCATAGGTTGAAGTGGCAATATGTAAAAGATGGCAGTACTAGCTTCGGGTTAGATTGCGGCTGGGTGGACAAAGTGGAGTTCAGTTCAGGTATAGCGCCAACACCAACACCGGAACCAACACCGGAACCAACGCCGGAATCAACGCCGGAACCAACACCGGAACCAACACCGGAACCAACGCCGGAACCAACACCGGAACCAACACCGGAACCAACACCGGAACCAACACCGGAGCCAACACCGGAACCAACGCCGGAACCAACACCGGAACCAACACCGGAACCAACACCGGAACCAACACCGGAACCAACGCCGGAACCAACGCCGGAACCAACGCCGGAACCAACGCCGGAACCAACACCGGAACCAACGCCGGAACCAACGCCGGAACCAACGCCGGAACCAACACCGGAACCAACACCGGAGTCAACGCCGGAACCAATCGTAACGTCCCCACCAGCACCGGTCCCAATACCGTTTAGTTTAGAAGATGCCTTGGATAACGCTGCACTTTCGTGGATAACAGGCGGAGTTGCAAACTGGCTTGGAGACGCATCAACAGCTTATTATAACAATAGCGCCGCACAGAGTGGTGTTATATCTCACGACCAAAACTCATGGCTACAAACAACAGTTTCGGGGCCCGGCACCGTAAGCTTCTACTGGAATACTTCATCCGAGGAGTATTTCGACTTTCTGGAGTTCTATATTGATGGTATAGGTCAGGATAGAATCAGCGGTAACATGGATTGGCAGCAAAGGAGCTATCAAATAAGTTCGGGGTCACATAGGCTGAAGTGGCGATACGTAAAAGATGGCAGTACTAGCTTCGGGTCAGATTGCGGCTGGGTGGACAAAATCGAGTTTCTGAGTTAGTCTTCACGGTATCTTCATAAATCTTTGACCCTCTGCATGTGAGTACGTTATTTCAGTCACCTGGTCGAAATAGACCAGCAACCGCGCTGAAGGTCGTACCTGCTGCCAGTCGGACATACGATGCCCGTACAATTCAAGCTCGTTTCTTCCATGTGGGATCATCTTTTGCTTAGCAGATTCGGCTGCCGGCAGGCACTTCTTTATCGGGGTGCAATAAAATCGGTTTACCATTTACTTCTACAGCTAAAATCATGCCCTGACTTTCTACACCCATCAGCTTTGCCGGTTTCAGATTCAAAAGAACTGGGACGAGTGCGCCAATCAAATCCTCTGGATTATACTCTTCCGCAATGCCGGCAACCACCTGTCTCGTTTCGGTCTCGAAATTCACATCGAGCTTGATCAGCTTTTTGCTGCCCTCTATCAATTCGGCATTCTCTATCTTTCCCATTCGCAGGTCGAGTTTTGTAAACTCGGCTATATCTATTGTCTCTTTATTTCCCATGATTTCCCCTCACATCGCAAAGAAAGCGTTGATGCTAATAACATGTTACCGCTTGGTATTATCCCAACTTACCTGCATCTTCTCTCACTTGCGTTCTTACACGCTTATGTATCTTTATTATCTCGTCTCGCCCTCTTTCGTCGGCACGCTCGACATTATGGAAATAGGGCATAGAAAGCTGCTGTTTCTGGATTAAGTCTCTTAAGTCATCAGTAATGCAGTTATCCGGTATATCCTCTGGATTCGTTTCAAAATAATCACGGTTATCTTCCCATTCTGTTACCACTTCCATCACCTCTTCTTTACTGCCACGGTCAAAAGCAGCGCATAAAATCTGAAGAAACCTCATATCAACAGATGCGAGCCCTACATTGGCATAAGGCACTGCATATTCGTTACCATTGAAAACGACCGCTACCCCGTCGTGTGTTGCAACCTCATTCAGCATCTTATAATCGGTAATGCTATCGCCAACCACGATCACATCGCTCAGTGCCTCGCCCTTCTCTTTCGCTATTGCCCGCACTGCCTCCGCTTTCCGTTCTCCGCCTATTACCCTTGTCCCGAATACGTCAAAGCCATAAGAATGCAGTTGACGGAAAAAGAACTCATCCAGACGATTCGCTATCAATTGCGGCTCGTCCATGCGTGAATAAAGCTCGAGTACCTCTTCTTCGGCTTGTTTTATCAAAGAAAAGAAAGCGTCTTTATCCTGTACTCGTATATCCCGCTTCTTCTTTTCTAGGTCCAACTCCGTGCAGATAATTTTTCGGGGCGCAATTCCAAGCTTACGACCTATATTGTAAGCGTGATGTTCGTAACTCGTGGAGATGATGTAAATGTCCCAATTTTCAGCCCGTAAGTATTCCGACAGGTAGTCCGCCCCTTCTACTAGTTTCGCGCTTTCTGATACCGTTCTTATATCTTCTTCTGTTATACCATGCAGCAGAAGGAATGGGATGACCAACGCAAGTGTATCTCCAGGCTCGTAGCCCGCTCGGCCCTCAAGAGTTATTATATCATCATACCTGCTAATAACCTCAAATATAGCAGCACCCTCTTGTCCGATTAGCTTCATCACTTCATAAGCATTATCTTGCGGCGATAACGGTCCTTCAAGGTCGAAACAAATTGTCTTTTCCATTATGAAATACAAATTGGTGTATCTAAAATAAAACTTTTTCAATATTGTCAAATCGAACGCAGCAAATGGCTAAGGGTATCCTAACTTTGTTCTTGTATATTACCGTATAACTTCTAACTATTTAGGACGCAGATTCACACGGATTCACACGGATTTAGTTCCTTCTGCGTTAATCAGCGTTAATCTGTGTCAACAATTATTTTTAGTTGAATTTTATGCTTTTTGAAAATACTTTTTTAGGTCTTTACTTTTGGTGGGTTATATTAACCGAACACACAAGAACCTAAACCACACGTTCATACCCGCCTCTCGCCTTTGCCACTGCAACAAGCCGTTCATAACAGCCTTCAGTCGCAAGCGTTTTAGAATCACCAATCAAAACCAACTTCCTTTTTGCTCTCGTTATGGACACATTAAGCCGTCTCAAATCCTTTAGGAACCCAATCTCGCCATAGTTATTACTCCGAACAAAAGACACAATAACCACCTCTTTCTCTCTGCCCTGAAAACCATCCACCGTCTTTATCTCCAGGTCATCCACTCGGAGCATCTTTCTAATAAGTCCTACCTGCGCATCATACGGCGATATAACCGCTATATCTTCGGGCTTTATACCCCTGTTCAATAACAGTTCTACAATATCAGTAACCAACTGCGCTTCGCCTTCGTTCTCCTTAGACGTAGCGCCTTTCCGGGTCTTATCCTTGAATTCAACTCCGCCGTCCACGGTATCAATAAACACAAATGGGTATTCCTGTAGCACAAAATCTAAAACACCCTCTTGTTCATCGTTTTTTGGCATTGGTTGCAGTAAATCATCCAGGGTTTGGCGCTTTACGTTTTCTCCGGCCTTTAGCTTACCGTCATAAAACTCGTTACTCGGGAATTCCGCTATCTCCTCGCTCATTCTGTACTGAACTTCAAGCATCACCCGTATTTTATTGCCATGAATTTCCAGAAGTCGTTCAAATAAGCTCGTGCTCAAGCCACATCTCGCCGCCTCTTTGTTCAAAACCGTAGGTGGCAACTGCTTGTGATCACCCGCCATAATGAACCTCTTCGTCTTGAGCACGGAAATCAACGACGAAGGTTCTGTTGACTGCGTGGCTTCGTCTATAACCGCGAAGTCGAACTTCTTGGTTTTCAATATCTCAGAACCCACAGTGCTGTTCGTTGCACAAATCACTTCCGCATTGTCTATAATCCGCCTTACCGCTCGCTCCTCCAGTTGCCGTGCCTCGCCGAATAACTTATCTATCTTTTGCTTCAAACCAATCCAGCGTTTCATGCCCTCTATCTTCTTCTGCGGTATCCCGCGTGTGGTTTTTCCTGCCGTTGCAAGTTCCGCTATCGCTTCGTCACTCAACCCACGTCTCCAGCGCATTTCAGGTCGCGTAGACCCGTCCATACCTTCTTTTAGCCTATACGCTCTTTCTCTTAGATTCTGTGCAGCTATATATTCGGCTTCGTCCTGAACCAGATAATCCAGGCTCCTGCACCTTAAAGCCGGAATCACACGTGCAGGATGTCCTATCCGCACTACTTTCAGACCAATCTTATCTAACCGCTCGACCAGATTATCCACTGCCACGTTAGAGTCCGCAGCAGCTAAACCTCGGTGACCGCGATGTACTAATTGCGCTATCAGCTCTATGCAGGTGATTGTCTTTCCCGTCCCCGGCGGTCCATGAATGAGAAAGAAATCACGCGCTGCCATACTTCTCAGTACTGCATCCTGCTGCCTCTTGTTCAATGCCGGATTAATAAAGTCTAGCTCGTCTATCTTACCGAACTCCGGTGCTGTTTTACCGAGTAGTTTATCCTTTCGCCAGCTCGGTAGTCTTTTAAACTTCTTTAATGCTTCAAGCATCCGTTGAAACGTGATGTCATTCACAAAAAGGTCTATCCGGAGGTCTTTACGGAATACAAAACCCGGCGGCGTGTCATCAAACGCAACCGTGATTGTGTACAAACTCTTTTCTGCTACCGTTCCCATCGGATTATCATCATCCCATGGTGCAGTACCTGGTTTACTCACTAAAACTAGGTCTCCAACTTCTATTTCGCTATCTGGCAGTGCCTCTGCTACTTTTTTGAACTTTACTAAGTATTTGCCACCCAATCCCAAACCCTGCGATTTGCCTTTCAGCTTCAGAAATGCACGCCCCTTCTCTTCCCTCTCGCGGCCGCTCAATCGCCGCATCTCCTCTTCATGCAAACGCATCTGTTCTTCGCGTTCTAACTCCACGAGTTCGCTGAAATACCTCACGTATTCATTATCGTCCCATCTCATGCCTTTATGCCTAACAGTAAATAAAAGATAAGTGCACAAGAATATAGCACCCAAAACTTTTTGTCGCGCAAAAACAGAGACAATGACCGTGAGATGCAATAAAGGCGGATGCCAGAATACTGCAATAATACATCAGAAATACGCGGGACTGCATTTATGCGAACATCATTTCGTTGATACCGTAGAAGGGAAAGCGAAGAAAGAGATGAGGAAACAGTCCATGATAGAGCGAGGCGATAAGATAGCAGTAGCACTAAGCGGTGGAAAAGACAGCTCTGCACTTTTGTATATGCTAAAAAAGATTTTTCACAACCGCAATGACCTGCAAATGTTTGCACTCGCAGTGGATGAAGGCATAAGTGGCTTTCGTGCGTTAACACTGAATAACGCCAAGAAGATTGCGAAAGAATTAGAAATAGAGCTGTGTATTTGCTCTTTCGCTGATGAATTTGGATTTACACAGGACGAAATAGCATCAAAAGGCTTCGAGCAGGCGCCTTGTACGTTCTGTGGCGTCTTGAGACGGAAACTGATAGACAAAAAAGCGCGGGAATTGGGTGCTACGAAAGTTGCTACTGCTCATAATCTGGACGATGAGGTTCAGTCTATCATGATTAACTATGTAAGAGGCGATATAGGTAGATTGAAAAGAGTAGGCGGTCGCAGGAAAGAGTTTATTCCACGGATTAAACCGCTAAGAACAGTACTGGAAAAGGAAGTCGCGTTGTATGCTCTGACCGCGGGAATACCGCTAAGCACGGTTCATTGTCCTTATGCCGAACTTTCATTCCGTTTCACGGTGAAGAGGATGCTGAATGAATTTGAAATGAGACATCCGGGGACAAAATATGCGCTAATGCGCGGTAATGAGCGGTTTTTGCGGCTATTGCCGGAGGTGCACTCAGATAAGCCGCTTTTACGGTGCGAATTGTGTGGAGAAGCGTCGGCATCTGGAATATGCAAGGCTTGTGAGATAATAGAGCGGCTGAAAGCGACATAGGGTAACTCACAAATAATAATTTACCCGAACGGCATCATTTTCCAAAGATTTTTAAGACACGGATTCACGCCGATTAACGCAGATTTAAAGTAGTGTAGTTTTTTAACTTTGATTCAACCCATAAAAACGTTGGCATAAACATATGCAAATGGGTACAACTATAAGTAAATGATAGAGCTATTGCAGTATGACTTCATGAGAAACGCGCTTATAGCGGCGTTGTTAGCCAGCATCGCATGCGGAATTATCGGCGTCTATGTAGTCGTGAAGCGAATTGTATTCATAAGTGGTGGAATAGCACATGCCGCCTTTGGTGGTATTGGTCTGGGCTATTTCCTGGGTGTGGACCCTATTCTGGGCGTTATCCCGTTTAGCATCGCATCGGCACTGTGCATGGGCATTGTTGGGAAGCGTACAAAAATACCGGAAGATACAGCAATAGGCATTTTATGGGCTATGGGTATGGCGATTGGTATTATTCTCATAGGATTGACACCGGGTTATGCACCGGACCTGTTTGGCTATCTATTCGGCAGTATTTTAACCGTGCCTACTTCGGACATCATCCTGATGCTGTGTTTGAACGCAGTTATACTCGTAGTGGTGTTTGCATTACACCGCGAATTCCAGGCGATTTCTTTTGACGAAGAGTATGCAACGGTAATTGGTCTTCCGGCAGAGCGATTATACCTCATTCTTTTATGTCTTATTGCATTGACCGTGGTCGTATTGATACAGGTAGTAGGCGTTATCCTGATCATTGCGCTCTTGACCATACCTGCAGCGATGAGCAGACTGTTCTCGCACCGGTTGAGTAGCATGATGCTTCTTTCGGTATTCATTTCTGCGTTCGTAACTATCAGCGGGTTATTTCTGTCTTATACGTTCAATCTACCGTCTGGTGCTACAATTGTTTTAGTTGCCGGGATTGGGTTTATTCTCGCTTCGGTGTCACAGTTCGGTTGAGAATTTAGTTGATGCGTATCCCGGGATTCTTTGCGGTACCGGTACAAAACAAACTTTTATGTATTTCCCCTTCTTTCCCTTCATATGCCCACACGCTTTTTTGCACTTCTCTCAACACGAAACAGATGCTATATAAACATGATTTAAACATCTGCTAAAAACATGTGTTTTCAACATATGCTTTTATATAATGTTTGCTGTAACAGTATCACAGGAGTGTAAAATCAAAAATGGGAAAAGGAAAGATAAAAAAACCGATAGTATCATTAATTGTGGCATTAATGGCATTTGTCTTAGTTACAAGTGCACTGCCCATGCCTGTTGGAATTAGTATTTGTGCCGCTACGGATGGTGACCTGCAGGGAGAAGTGGGAACGGAAGTACTACAGTTGGCTGAACTAAATCCTGATTTTGTTGAGTTTTGTGAGAATCCGCCCGAGCCTTTTTACGGTTATATTCCACCACCTATGGACTTGAGCCACCTGGATTCGCTTCAGGTTAAACCGCTGCAGGCTCAGGAGTTCTCCAGCAGCTTCGACTGGCGCGATTATGGTAAGGTGACTACGGTCAAAGACCAGAGACCTTGTGGCACCTGCTGGATTTTTGGGACTACATCGGTGCTGGAATCGGCAGTTCTAATAATGGGCGAAAGTGCATATGATTTTTCAGAGCAGAGCGTAGCCCTATGCGTTGACCGTTCATGGACCTATATGTATGACGACGCTGACGACCCTGGTGACGCAGGTGGCTGGAGTTGGCAGGCCGCCGAGGTATTCCTCAAGAAAGGTTCGGTTCTGGAATCATGCAATCCTTACAACACCACGGCTTTGAACTGTGATGGGTCGTGTGTCTGTGATGATTGTACACATGTCAAGAAAGTTGACGGATACCGCCTTGCAACGAATGACGGCTCACAAATAGATGTGATAAAAGATGCGGTATGTAATCATGGACCGGTTACAATGAGTTTTTTTGTCAATGGGAGTGCGTTCTATACTGTTGAACCTTGGGGAACTATTTATGACTATTATCCATGCCCACCACTCATTGGAGCAGGTTGGCACTTAGTATCAATCATAGGCTGGAACGATTCAGTCCCGCATCCCAACCCAGCCCATGACGGAACAGGAGCATGGATCGCCAAGAACAGTTGGGGCACAGATTGGGGAAATGAAGGCTATTTCTATCTTGCATACAACTCAAGTTGTGTCCATGAAATGGCCTATCTTGAGTATAAAGACCATGTACCGGATGAAGAACTGCTTTACTGGGATGAGGCTGGTTTTGTAAGGGCTGTGGGCTACCTTGACAACAGCGCCTGGATGGCAAGTGTCTTTACCGCCGCACAATCAGGGGATTTAACCCATGTTGACTTCTGGACCACGAGCAACAATGCGCAGTATGAGTTCTATGTCTGGGATAATTTCTTTGGAACTGAGCTTGCGCATCAAACCGGCAACTGTCAGGAGTTTGGTTATTACTCTATACCTCTGAGCGCACCGATTTCAATGGATGCAGGTCAACAATTCACAGTTGGTGTTAAGATGACCACTCCTGGATTTGATTACCCTGTACCAGTTGAATATGAAATCACAGGGCTGGTGGAGCCACCTATACAGTCGAATGTGAGCTTTATAAGGTTCAATGCAAGCGATTCCTGGACGGACTTAGAATACTATGATTCTAACGCATGTCTCCGTGCCAGACTGCAAGCGAAGGAGCAAGCAGCAGCACCGGAAATCACGTCTTTCATGCCGCCATCGCAGGTTAGTGCTACGGTCGGCAACTGGACGATGTTCAGCGTTAGCGTGAATCAAACAGTAAGCGTGAGCTGGTATTTAGAGGGTACACTACTGCCGGGCACAAACGAAAGCGTAACGGATGCGAGTTACCGGTTGCAAGCAGAAGTAGCAGGTAAGCATAACGTTTCGGCGGTGGCTGCGAATGCGAATGGAACTGATATGCAGACCTGGACCTGGGACGTGGCGCAAATACAGGAAACAGCAGAAGTACCGGTACTAACGCCCGCGGGGATATTAGCGCTTGCGGGATTGTTGGCTGTTGCTGCGGTGTATGGAATAAGGCGGAAAAGGTAAATGCCGTTTTATTCATCTTTTGTATTTTTATTGTATATACAGTACAACTTCTAACTATTTAGGACGCAGATTCATACGGATTTACGCAGATTTGAGTTCTTCTGCGTTAATTTGCGGTCATCTGCGTCCGATTATTATTTTTTCTTGTTTTGATTCAACCCGTAAAAACTTAATCATCAGGACTGTACCGCCTGTGTAAATCTGTGAAATCTGTGTCAACGATATTTATCAAAATGGGTAAACTATTTACTAGGAGTTCCCTAATCTGTGGTTAGCGAAAAAACATAATTCCATAAAAACTATATGTTTCCGTGTAGAATATCTGTGTAACCGATTATAAAAGGACGAAACAATGAAAAGGGTTGAAGTAAGATTACGGGATGCCGAAGATGCCGAATTGAAACTAATAAGTGACAGTATGGGACTTTCGCTAAATTTAGATGAGATGCAACGGCTAAAACACTATTTCGTAGCAAAAGGGCGGGAACCGACTGATGTAGAGGTCCAGTGCATAGCGCAATCGTGGTCGGAACATTGCGGCTATAAAAGCTCGAAGAATATATTGAAAGAGTTTATCTTTGGCATAACAGCGCCACAAAATATGTTAGTGATAAAAGAAGATGCGGGAGTCGTGGAATTCGACAAGGAACACGCTTATGTCCTGGCGTTCGAGAGCCATAACCATCCTTCCGCGGTAGAACCTTATGGTGGTGCGGCAACCGGGATAGGCGGCATTGTCCGGGACGTGATATGTATGGGCGCACAGCCAGTCGCATTAATTGACCCCCTGTTCTTTGGTCCGTTAGATTATCCGGATGAAAAAGTGCCGGAAGGCGTAAAACATCCAAGATTCTTGTTTGACGGTGTTGTATCAGGTATAGGCGATTACGGGAACCGTATAGGCATCCCAACGTGTGCAGGTATGGTCTATTTCCATGACGGGTACGTGGGCAATTGCGTGGTGAACGTGGGCTGCGTGGGAATAATGCGGAAATCCGACCTGAGTAGAAGCCGTGCGAAGCCGGGTGAGGTGCTTGTTCTGGTCGGCGGAAAAACCGGGCGGGATGGCATACACGGCGTTACTTTTGCGTCTGTCGAGTTAACAGGTGAAGAAGAGTCCCGAAGTGCCGTTCAGGTTGGTGACCCGATAACGAAAGAACCGCTAATGCACGCTATACTCGAATGTAACGACAAAGGTCTAATAAGCGGCATGAAAGACCTCGGTGGCGGCGGCTTGTCGTGTGCTGTGAATGAGATGTGTCATGCCGGGGGATGCGGTGCGGAAATACAGTTGGAGACGGTGGAATTAAAAGAACCGGGTCTTAACGCCTGGGAGATCTGGATTTCGGAATCGCAGGAACGGTTTCTAATGGCAGTGCAGCCGGAGAAAGAGGCGGCATTGCATGAAATATTCGACAAATGGGACGTAGATGCCGTGGCCATAGGCAAAACTGTTAAGAACCGTTCGAGCAAAAACGGTACGCAAGCTTCGCAGGTAAGGATTTATTTACAGGATGAGTTGATATTCGAGCTGGATACCGATTTCCTCGTGGCCTGTTCTCTTTATGAACGTCCGAAGACGGTACTAAAGACAGAGCAGACCGAAGAGCTTTCCGTAGCAGAGCCGGTGGACTACAACGAAACAGTGAAAAAGCTGCTCGCAGCGTTAAATATCAGCTCACGCGAAGCTGTTATAAGACAATACGACCATGAAGTACGTGCTTCCACGGTAATAAAGCCACTGCAAGGGCTAAAAGGTAAAGAGACGCATGGCGATGCCACGGTGATAAAGCCTGTGGAAGAATCATATAAAGGACTTGCGATTACCGCGGATGTAAACCCTTCGTATTGCAATATCAATCCGTTTTGGGGTGCGGCAAGTGCGGTGGACGAAGTCTGCCGTAATTTGACGGCTGTGGGTGCCGTGGCTCATTCGTTTGCGGATTGTTTGAATTTCGGTAATCCTGAGAAGCCCGACCGGATGGGTGAGTTCTATGAAAGCTGTCGCGGGCTCGGGTATATGGCTTCTGCGTTGGGGATACCGTTTGTGAGTGGTAATGTGAGCTTGTATAACGAATCCGCAGCTATGGGTGAAGCTATTCCGCCGACTCCTACTATTCTGGGTATCGGGCTGTGCGAAGACGTAAGAGACTGCGTTAGTGTGGACGTGAAAGAGTCCGGGAATTTGTTGTATGTGATCGGCGATACGAATAAGGAACTGGGTGGTAGCGAGTATTTCAGGTTGAGCGGTCTGGACGGTGTTGTTGTACCAGAAACGAACCCGGACGTGTTGAAGAAGCGAATGGGTGCTTTACTGGGTAGTATGCAAGAAGGTCTGATAGCGAGCTGCCATGACGTTTCGGAAGGTGGGCTTGCAGTTGCCGTCTGCGAGATGTTAATAGGCGGTGACCTCGGTGCTACTATAGATATTGCGGGTGTAAATACGAAGCTAAGAAGTGACTACAAGTTGTTTTCGGAATCTAACACGAGGTGGGTTGTTGAGGTGTGGCAAGAGGAAGCATCAAAATTTGAGGCTGTTATGGCGGGACAGCCGGTAATTAAAATCGGTGAGGTTCTGGATGCGAAGAGGGTTGACGTTTGTGATGGTAACAGGGCGTTGGTGGATCTTTCGTTGGGTGAATTAAGGGGCGCGTGGCGGGGGAACATTCTATGACGTCTTTTAGGTGGATTTTTTGTTTATAAAGTACAAGTTCTAACTATTTAGGACGCAGATTTACGCAGATTTACGCAGATTTACGCAGAAAATCAAATGCCTTACGTTTAACTTCCTGTTTATATCGTCATTGCAATCTCATAAACCTTTTCCAGAACACTATAACCCAGTTTATTATAAACTCAATAGAAGATTCTAATACTCTCCTACGTCAATTCCGTATATTAAAAATCCTGAATATCTGCGTTCTTCTGCGTCCGATTATCAAATTTTATTCCGCTTTCTTCTTTAGCGACTTTTACTGCGTTACTGATCTCATCTTCTAAATCCTTTTCCTCTAAATCTTCCAGCAATGTGAAGTCCAGGTCATCAGAGAATCTGTAATTTGCAATATAGTGTTTTCTTATCCCTGTGCCACCTTTTAGAATTATAGTTTTAGTTGGGATGTATTTTAACAGCCAATTCTGAGCATAGTCCCTTTCAACCGTTGTTTCGGGAACACCACACTCCCTCGCTTTCTCTCTTATCTCTCTTGAAGGTATCATTCCAAATCACCCATTAGTTTGTCATCCAGATTTATCTGTGATGTTTACTTGCGTGTCTTCAATCCATTCCTTTCGGATTCCAAAAAACTTCTCTTCTTTTATTCTAACAATCCTGTATCGGACACCAAAGATCTCAGTTGCCTGCTTTTTCTTTCTTGCAGTTGTCTGTAAGAAAACAGTATTTGGTATCTGCTCGGTCAAACCATAAAAATTTAGTGCGCTCCAGTAAGCAATGCAATAAGGATTTACCAGCAAAGAGCCAATAATGAATTCATTTAACGTGTATTTTCCCTTTTCTGCACCCAGCGGGATGATCATATATTTCCCTTTTTCTATGCGTTCAATAGCACCTCTCTGTTCTAATCTGTAGATTACTTTTTTCAGACGGCCTCTTGGTAAACCACTTATCTCTAAAGCTTCTCCGAAGGTGAAAGTTTTATCTTTTTTCGCCAAAGAAGTTAAAACATCAATTCTCATTTCTATGCACCATAGTTCCTATTTTTGTCCACCTTGGTGTATGGGATTGAGAAATAACCAGAATTGAAAAGGCGCATTGTGACCGAAAAGGTCTCCTTCAAACCAGAACTGCAATAAACGGCGGGTGGTATCTGTTGTGTGAGGATAGCCCTGTTCTCGCCAGGAGAATGCCCTTGTGAAGTTCACGGACTAAGTAGGCTTTGCTTGTGCGTCTTTGTTCTAGATGTAATAGTTCTGCTGGTTTCATTTTTAACCCTTTTATAGTTTTAAAACTCATTCATTCCTTTTTAGAGTCGAGCCATGCTCAACAAAGTCCACTTCAAATCCTTTAATCTCTATTAGTTTTCGTAAGATTGCGTATTCAATTGCACTAAATTCTTCGTAATGACATAAGGAGGGACAGATGACAACAATTTTGTTTCTTATGTATGAGACCACGGAGCCTAATTTCAACTCTTCGTGTATCTGATTTTTGAATTTGTGCTCTATTTCTTGGCGGGTTGTGTTAGAGGGATAAAGATGGTTTGTCGTTGTTAGTTCTTCCGTGAATAACGTCTGTTGGAGGTTATTGCCTGTTAATTCTTTCTGCTTTGAGATTTTTTTTAGTTTCATGTTCTTAAGTTCTTTTCACACTTTCTATTTCATATAACATCCTGCGGATATATGAAGTTTGCGAGAGATAGTAGGTAGAGCAAATTTGCGCGAAACCACGAAGTGGTGGAGCAAGATACGCTCTGTAGTCCGAACTCGTAAGGGTCTGAGCGAAGCGAAAAGTCGGGACGAAGGAAAATCAGTGCCTTATTATCTCACCTCTTTACTGCTTTTATCTGAATTTTGCCCTTCATTTCACATTTCGCATAGAAAATCATGCTCGCGACAGTTATCACCCGGAGGTCATGCATTTTCAAAGATGATAGTGCTACTTTTTTGCCTCTCGCAATATCATCCACACTATCTGCCTTATTTCCCACTGGGCTCTCATACCCCCCTTCTTTCCGATACACGCATATACTTTTTAGCGGACAAATTTCACATAAAGGATTCTTTGCTCTGCAAATATCTGAAGCAAAGTCAAGGAGAGCATAATTATAGTCCACGTAATTTTCCTTAGGAAGCATTTTTTCTGCAAAATCCCACATCTTTTTATCGGTATGAGGACGCGATTTTTGGGATTTAACATTAAACACCCGCCCATAAACTCTGATTACATTGGTATCAACAATTGGGACTCTTTTTTTAAATGCAAAGCACAGAACTGCATTTGATATATATTCCCCAACACCATAAAGGGACATAAGATCTTCTTTACGCGTAGGAATATTTCCTTTGAACTGATTAACAATTTGTTCTGCATTTTTTTTCAATCTTTGTCCCCTGTAAAACAAGTCGATATCTTTGATTAGATCATCAATTTCTTCAGGCTCAGCCTGATAGAGATGATATATTGTTGGAAATTTGTCAATGAATTTTGGATAAACTTTTTCAACTTTTTTTGAATCCGTCTTGTGGAGAAGAATTTCGGAGATGAGGATTTTATAAGGGTCTTTGGTTTCTCGCCATCCAAATTTTTTCTTAATATGAAAATGCCAAATCAACAACCTGTTTGAGAATTTAACGAATTTCATTTTGTTTCACTGTTTAACTTGTTCAAATCAACCTTAATAACCCAAGTGGGTCCATATTTGTATGAATAATCCGCTTTATAAACGGAAGGGAATGGGTAAATCACTTTTGTTGTGTTATTTTGAAAAGCATACAATAAAACGCCAAAAGCTTGCATCTTAGTGCCGAGAGGCGCTATGACAATATTCAAATCTTGATTGTCTTCTTCAATTTCTTTAACTATCTGAGACACTACTTTTTTAGTTTCAAACGGATCGACAGCAGGAGCGAAAAATAAATAATCAGATGCTCCCGATTCTCCTAAAAAGCGCAGGTTTGCTTCCAAGCTTATTTTATGCCATCCAGGTTGATATGATGGAAATCCATTGATGGCAAAAGTTAATTCCGGGTTAATATTATCAAATACTTCTGTTGCTCTCTTTCCTTCAAATCCAAGAAGTACAATTAAGGCATCTTTGGAATTTATAGAAGAACCTACAAAACCAGGACTAGATTCGACACGATCAAGTCCTTCTGTCAAAATAATCTCATTCTTGTTAGAGTTTCTACTTTTGTATTTCTGTGGCTCAGTATAAATAATATGAAATTGATGAAGGTTAAATTTCTCTTGCAACACTTTAAAAAGGAGAAAAAAATACGGCTTAGTGAATACAGTTATGTCAACAACTATTTCTTTATCCCTCAAATCAATGTCTTTTTCTTTGAGATATACCAAAAACTTTTTTATCCCATCAGAAGGTAAAGAGACGCTCTCTGTATCAAAAATATGAACGTACTTGCAAATCTGTTGCAGATTACATTTTATTCTCTGGATGTATTCTTCTTTCTTATTTTTTGGGTCAGTTTCTTTATAATTAAATATTATAGAAGTTCCAATTTCCACTTTTTTATCTGGGAAAATATCACTGCTTCTCGTGCATCTCTCTTCAAAGCTCCCACAGGATATAAAAATATCCCACTTTCGCGGCGGACTTAAAAACTTTTCTAGGGAAAGAACAGATAAATTTTCAATCAATCTCATTTTTTTCCGCCCCATATAGATTTAAGGTTTTTTGGATACCATCTCCAAGTTTTTCTTTCTTTGTGTTTTCTCTGATTATTTTTCTTCGCGTCTTCTCTTTTTCTTCATTATTTCCCATGATAAGATTGTAGATTTGAGAAGCGGATATATAGGTTCTGCCTCTTACTCTGTAAGAAATTTCAAAGTACGGTGCAAAGACTCTGTTGGTAAGAAAGTCGCCTTTCTTTGTTTCATAGCGGCTTTTAGGGTCCATTGGAGGTTTTTTCTGCAAGTAGGAATAATTTAAAGTTGCATCAAAAACTTTTTTTGCTTGGCCTGTTATTTCTGAGTAAGTTGTTTCAAAATGAGTGGGCTCAGGCTCGACTAAATACTTATTCAAATGAAGATTCCTAAAAATTGTGCCGATTTCATTTATAAAATCCTGAACCTTCAAACCCAATGGAATTCGTGTTATATCATCTAAATCCAAGCTGCCAGGAATTCGTGTTATATCCCCATATTCAAGTTCAGCGTAATTTTTTGCTCCCATATCTTGGCAAAGAGGCTCAACAGGCTTTCCTGATTCTGGTTCATATCCATAATTATATGCTGTATTGAGTGCGTGATTGCAGAGTTCGACAGCATTACGAATTATTCCGGACGATAAATGGATAAAAACATCAATTCCGACATACTTTTTTTCGCTTCGGTAGTCACTGTATAGTTGAAATAAAAGATTGAGGGCATTTTTTTGGTAAAGTTGAGCATACTGCTCATTTTCTCCCCTTAGATACTCTTCACACATCTTTTTAATCTCTTGTGGAGATTTCCCCCTGTAGTATAAAAGCATGTTCAGCTTTTCAATAATGGGATTACTTGGATGCTTAAGGCAGTCTATAATATCTTTAATCTCTTCTTTGGAGTTTGATTTTTTTAAGAAGGTTTTGAATTTTCCCCACTGCTTTTCTCGATCGTTAACCAATGCTACAGCCTCATCTTCGGTGGATAGGTCCGGAAATAACTGTTCTATGTTTGTTATACCTCTACTCTTAAAGAAATTGCTTTTCGATAGGCGTTTGTTTAATATTTTTCTTATAAGTCCGTTGTAGTCTTTTTTTCTTCCGCTGTGTGCGGCATTCAGTGCATCTGTAATATCGATTTTTCTGAAGTCATGAGGTTCTTGGAGCACTTCGCTACTTTCTCCCACTGGGAGAATTTCAGGCATATATCGAGAGCCCACTTTAAATATGACGGATGTTTCATCACTGTCTTTTATCAACTGTCCGATGCACCGCTTCTGGGAATTATTTAAATATTCCAACTCATCTAAAAGGATAAAAATATTCTTTCCTCTCAAAAAATCCAGCTCATTAAATATAAAGTCCGGTAAACCAAAAATGATGTTTTTGAAAATCAGCACCGGAATGCCAAAATCTCTTTTAATTTCATCAATAGAATAATAAGAACTCTTTTCAAAAATCGTTTCAAATTGCGGAAGAATATCTTTCCTAATTAATTTTAGAGCATCATCAAAACTATTTTTCGCTCTTGGCGTAGGCTCTTTAATCTGCTCGATAAAGTATTCCGTAATTTTTATTTCCTGCTCGCTGGACACCAGTCCAGAAGATTTAAAAATCATTAGAAATTTGAATATCTGCTCTGCTACTTTCATAGATAGATACGGCTTAAAAAACGGGGCAACCTCCCCTTTTATAGAATCATATTCTGTTGTTCTAAAATGCAAAAAGATTCCTATAAATTTTGTGCTGTCTAAAAATGCTTTCATCTCTTCTGCACTTAATTCTTCTATGGATTTATTTTGATTTGCTGTATTTTTTATGGAATATTTCAACTGCATTTCTAAACTTAAAAATTTCAGCACCATAGTTTTGCCTGTGCCTCTCCCTCCGATTAAGAATACGGGTCTGCTGCCGGTGATATCCACCCCAGAAACTTTCCTTATTAATTCTTCAAGCGGCTCATAAAATTCGTAAAGGTCCCCGCCAAAATCTTCTGCCCTCAGAACATCAAAAGGTCTTTTTTCATCGAATCTGTTTTTTATATGTTTCTCCATTTTATTTCCTCCTATTCAAATCGCTCAAATAAAGGATACCAACTTTCATCATCTCTCCTTTTCCAAATTACTGGCAAACTGTTGTTCGGCGTATTGTGATAAAAGGCTACCGCCAACTCCATATTATCATAGCCCAAAGGATATTCGTATAGCATTCTTCCTTTTTCTTCCATAACTCTTTTTGCTTCAATCCGTTCATTTGGATTTTCGTAAATCACTGAAACATCAGAAAAACACTTAAATCTTTCATCCAGTTCTTCACCTAAAATAACCTTCATTGGCGTATTCTCTTCAATTACTTTCTTTCCCTCTTTAAAGCAGATCAGAGCGAGATAAATAAATTTAAGATGAGGATTTTCCTCAGATACGTCATTAAAACTTTTGTCATTGGTTTTATTATTATACCAGGTTGTTATTGCCTGATTTCCACTGCCTACAAAATCATCTAAGAGGAAAACCGTTTCTTTAGTGCTGAAATCTTCAGTGCTGTGCAAAAATTCAAAAAGCTCCATGTATTTTAAACCCTTTACATTGTGTGATTGTTTGAAAAAATAAACCATAGACTGCCCACTTTTGCCGGCTTTTCCATATCCTATAAAAATGCATTTTTCTCTAAGATATTCTGGAAACCATTTTTCAATATCTGGAAGTTCCGTATTTCGGAATATTTCATCCAATAAAAACAATTTTACCCTGTTCATTAAAATTCTTCTCCATAAACTTCTAACTTCGTCCAGATTATAATATAAAGTGTTGTTTGCCAACACTAATGCGAGATAAATCTCATCTTCATTAGAAAAATTGTGGAGCCATTTAAAAATTTCATCTGGTCGTCCAGTAAATCTTTTCCAATAATACTGATCCTTTTCCATTATCATAGTGAAAATTTTATTCATTTTAGGATTAGCTTGGATTATTTTCTTTATATATTCCATCACTGCACCTCCATCAAATATTTGATTATATTATTCCCAATTTTTTCTGCTAACAGAGGGGGGACAGCATTTGCAACCTGCTGCTGCTGAGATGTAAGTGGACCATGAAAAACGTAGTGGTCTGGAAAAGACTGCAATCTCGCCGCCTCTCTGACAGAAAGACCCCTGTGCTGCTCAGGGTGTATCAGCATGTTTTTTCTGAAATTGCTTATTACCACTGATGGGTCATCCCATTTGAGCCGGTAATATATCCAGCCGTGGCAGTTGTTTGGGTTTTTATAATTAAACATCAACTGAGTGGGGATGCTTCGCCAATTTCCGCCGGGTGGAATATAGTTGTACCGTTCCATAACTAATCTACCGTTTTTTGTAACTAAATTGTTTGAAACGATGTTTCCATTATTCTTTCTCATCATTTTTTGATATTTTGATAGTTTACTGTCCCGAGAATACTTTAATTCATCAACTACATTTCCGTTCTCTAAAACAGGCATGTCGTCCAATGCACTTCTAACAGTTAAAGGTTTATTTTTTTTCACATAAAAAAGATTATCGGTCTTCTGTTTTGTCCCTATAAAAATTATCCTCTTCCTCCGCTGAGGCACTCCGAAATCTTCTGCGTTGACTATATTCCACTGAACATAATATCCAAGTTTTTCTCCTATTTTTAAAATATCTTGGAGCACTGCTCCTTTGTGCAGAGTTTTAAGCCCTGCCACATTCTCTAAAAGAAAGATTTGTGGTTGAAGTACTCTTATAAATCTAAAGAATTCTTTATAGAGATTGTTTAAAGGATTGTCCAAATTTCTGGATCTGCGGTTAGATTGAGAAAAGCCCCTGCATGGGGGGCCGCCGACAATAAGGGCTATATCTTTTTTCCGCAGCCCAGCAGATTTTACAACTTCTGTGGGCTCTAACACTCTTATGTCTGATACTACTACTTTCATATCTTTGTTATTCTCTTTCAGAGTAAAGGCGAAATTAGGATCAATATCAATTCCTAATCTCATGTCAAATCCTGCATGTAAAAGACCGTAAGAGATACCACCACTACCTGCAAAGAGGTCAATGCCAAGATGGGGGGATTTTGTCATAACTTTTTACCTCTTTTATTAGATATACACTGAACTATTCTTACTTTTTTGATACTCGGTCTCACATTCGCTTTAATCCTCATGCCTTATCACTAATCTCGGACAGCGTAGTATTCCGCAATATTTCGCATATACACTCTGGACTAAATCCCATCTTTTCAAATCAATTCACTCATCATTCTCCAACATCATCTCCACTAAAGCCCTTTTAGCACCTCTCGCTTTTAATGTCTTAATTTGTACTAACCCTATTAATAATAGACCAACAATATTATTATATAATCTCGTGAAAATCCATGTAATCTCGTGGTAAAAAACAAAAAGAAGGGGTATCCCCCCCTCACTCACTTCACATACAATGTACCTTTAGCCTTCCTCGCCGTCATTGCGAGATCGCCGCTATATTTCTTGTATTCCGCACCGTCTATTGACTCCGTACCCTCCAACTTAAACGAAGGCATCATATCCTGCACCGTACCCTTCACAGTTATCTCACCATTCGTCATATCCGCACCCGGCATAACGGCATCGCCCCCGATAACTATCTTACCACCGCTCAGGTTCAATCCGGCAAGCATTCTCGCATTCCCTTTTATCTCTATCTCGCCACCAGCCATGTACTGCCCGACACACTCATCGGCATTGCCGCCAACCGTAACTTTCCCGCCGGTCATGCCCTTATCTTCACCCCGGTACATCGCACAGAGGTTAGCTGCAGCATCTCCATCTATAACCAGCTCTCCACCGTGCATTTCACGACCAGCCCAGCAATCGGCATTACCCTTCACCGTGATTTTACCGCCGCTCATCATCGCACCGCAGTGCATATCCACGTTACTGTTAGCCTCTATCTCGCCTGCGGTCATACCATCGCCTATCCGCTTCACTCGCGACAAATCACCATCCAGCACGATCTTCACCTCGTCCGCACTACCGGCAGTTCCCTCTACGCTCACATCGAACAGATCGCCCGTATTCTCTTCCTTGTTGCCCCACCAGACCTTAACAGCCTTTACCTCGGCTTCACTCTTTCCGACAAGTTTATCCGGGGTCAAGGACTCCACCTCAACGGGTATCTTCGCAACTCCGCTCGTAACATTATCCTTTATTTTCAATTTTATCGTCTGCATTTTTTTTCTTTCCTCCTTCTTTAGCCACGCATTTGCGTTTTTATCTCATATGGATTCGGTACGTAATCGTCCTGCACCGGATAATTATTGAAGGTCACCGAGTAGTAATGATCGAACTTATCCTTCAACTTGACCAGCATCTCATCCGTCAACGTATCGTCACATTCCGGCGTCACGAAATACGTCTTGCCATCCGGTGTCGCAACCACTTCGCCGTCCTTTACTACTATTTGTCCGCCTTTTATCGTGTATTTCGTGTTCAAGAACGCTTTCTGTATCTTACCCGCATCCCTTTCTTCCGGTGACATATCATAAATCGCCACGTCACCGTCCGCACCAACGCCAAGATGTCCTTTACCGTGCTCATGCAATCCCAACGCCTTCGCAGTCATACCCCTCGTTATTATCGCTATCTCATATAGGCTGTATTCACGATCTATAGAAGGCAGCAGCGCCTTATCGTATATTACCTTGTGCATATCAGCCGACGACTCTTCACGCCTCTTCTGGCTCATCAGCATCGAAATAAGGATTGGATAGCCGATGAACGGTCCTGCATTTGGATGGTCGGTCGTGAGCGCAATCTTCCACGGGTCTTCAACCAGCAATGCTAATTCCATACCTATTGCCCACTGGATAGTATTTACGGGTGATTTACCGGAATACAAGAACGGTGTTATTCCCGAACCCGTCTCAAGCTCGACATCGTGATTCGTCCATTTCCTGCCCGTTATCTGATACAAATTGTATTCCATCGGGCCATCTGCGGTCATTGTCGTTGTATCTCCAAGGATTATAGAGCCGATGTCAATAGTTGCATGGTCGTTTTGGTTTATATAACCTGCAATTGCATCCGCCTTCGACTCGAAATCGCCCCAGTTCGTACCGCCGTAAGAATGGAACTGCGTATGTGTAGTGTGCATAACCTGCCGGTCTTTAACTGTGTTTACGCCTTTCACGAGGTCATAAGTCTCCTTTGTTATCTCGAAGTTCCCCGGATGACCGAGCATGTTCGTATGCACGTGAATAGAATGCGGCATCTCTAACTTCTCATTCGCTTCTGCTAAACCTTTTATTATCTCTGCCGGTGTAACATCGAACGTAGGCACGTTATCATTCAAACTGCAGTTCTTTCCCCAGCCCCACATCTCTGTTCCGCCTGGATTCACGATTTTCACGCCGAAGCCCTTTGTTGCTTTCATTATCCATGCAACGTACGCAGCAAGCAGGTCTATGTCCCCACCATTTACATATTCCATTGTCATCCAGTTGTTGTCAAGGAGCGGTAATGCCGCATTATCCAATATCGGAATATCTACCAGCTCTTCATGCGTATGTCTTGCAGCCAGAGGTGGCATTGCCGCTTCCATCACGAACGTATAGCCCATCTTCGCATACCGATAGCCGACTGCGAACGTATTCGGCACAGAATAGCCAGATTGCATCCGGCAAACTTTCGTCTTCGCTTCTAACCCTTTCCGGCCATCTTCTGGTCGGAACAGCCTGCCCGAATTCACTTTACCGCCTGCAATGTGCGAATGTATGTCCACACCTCCGGGCATTACCACTCGCCCCTCGGCGTCTATCACCTTCGGATTCTTTACTGATTCAACTACTTTACCGTCACGAATGCAAATGTCCTTCTTCTCGCCCTTCACGCCATTTAGAGGGTCGTAAACCACTCCGTTCTTTATCAAAACTTCTGCCATTTTACTTGTCCTCCTTCTCTTTTATTGCACGTACTTCGTCCAGTATTCGCTTCAATATCGCCTCATCTTCTGGATATTCTGAATCTATTAACTTACGCAGCCGTATTGGTATATTATCCATCCGGTAGACGTTTCCCGCTGCTTCCACGCCACTTACTGCAGCCGGAAAGACGACATCTGCAAATTCGGTTGTCGGATTTGGGAATGGGTCTATTTGAATGACCGGAATCTTAGCGAGGTGTTTTATTGACTCACCTGGGAAATGCGCTCCTGGATCCGAGGCGATTATCAATGCCGCATCACACTCTTGCCTGATTAAAAGGTCCGTAGCCGATAGTTCACCCGGATTGTACCATGCGTAACCTCTAGATAGGTCAACGGCAAATGGGAATCCTGTCTCCCACGTGCAGACCTGATTAATCCCTGCTACGTTGTAATGCCCTCGCATTGGCGTTATCGTGAACTTGGTGTGCGTATGCGCTGCTCGCGTCATCTGAATCGCATTCACGATGTTGTTCTGCCTTGCTCCTGTGTGCGTCACACCCATCCCGAAGAAAGTTGCCCCGAACTTCGCGCCTTTCATCATCTCCGCGGTCTCTAATAAGTCCTTCTTCGACACGCCGCCTACCTCGTCCGGTACTACCTCTTCATGTCCATATAGAATAGCCCTTAACGCAGAGAACACTAGATAATCTTTACCTTGCTCTAATTGCAAGAACACGTCCGCCATCTTCGACGTCTTTGTCGCCCTTACATCAACAACGACAAGTTTCTTCGCCTTTTTGCCCTCTTCGGTCCAGAACCCCTTTGAGACGTACGAGTATCGCTTCATGTGATTGGCATGCGCCTCTGCAGGGTTCGCACCCCAGTATATAATGACGTCTGCACGGTTCTTCACCTCTCCAAGCGTACACGAAGGCAGACCAACATCTTGAATCGCCAGCACGGAAGGGCCGTGACAGACCGAAGCAGTATTATCTATAACTGCACCTAGCTCCTCCGAAAGCTCGACTCCCACTTTATCCGCCTCACAAACCGTGGAACTCCAGCCATATAAGAGCGGTCTTCGCGATGCCGCCAATATCTCCGCCGCCTTCTTTATCGCCTCATCGTAAGAGCAATCCTTAAGCTCGCCATTTACTCTTATCGCCGGGCTCTTTATCCGGTTGTGCCCCATTAACTTGCTCTTCCCTACAGAACATGCTCCCCTCTTCACCTTCGTCACTTTGTTATCTTCTACTTCTACTGTGATGTCGTCACATACACAGCCACACAAGGAGCATACAACATCCGTAATTTCTACCATTTTTACTCTTTTCCTCCTATCACATATACGTCTGCATCAGTTCTTTTACATGCAGAACTTTATCGCCCGTCTTCTCTATCTCCGCATCTATGCCCTTATACGAGGGCATACCCGCACCATGTGTATCTCCACTGACGAGTGCATTTGCCCAGGGTCCCATAGGTATAAAGACCAACCCTTCCGGAGTTCCCGCAACTTCTTTCGCTTTCACTACTACTTCGCCATAGCTCGTTCTCACCTTCACCGATTCGTCAGCAGCCACACCCAGCTTCTCCATATCCGCTTTGTTCAGATCACATCGTGCCACTTCTTCAAAGTACTCCTCAGACATCTTACTGTCTAAATTACGACCTTGTACAGTCGTTCTTCCACTTATCAAATTCACTTTTGTCCCCATTTTTATCCACTCTTACTTCGTATTCATAAACATTTAAAGTTTTCGGTATTCTTCTGTCGTTGTAGTTTTGCACATTATGTATATTTAGTTTCGGTAGCTACAAGAACACGCAGATTTGCATAGAACTCACGTAAAATATCGCTGTTTAATAACCCCTGCACTGCAAATACCGTTCCTGCAATCAGCCGTTTACATCTTCAAGCGGTAGTAGGTATATGCGTTTTCACCCGAGATACGCATCCAGAACTCGTTCGTTGTGCCGCACTTCTTCCGGTACGCCCGAAGCTATCACCTTACCCTTATTGAGTACGTACAAGAAATCGCTCAACTGCATAATTATGTGCATATCGTGTTCGATGACGAGGAAGGTCATACCCTCTTCTCGCAACGTCTTTAGATATTCCACTATTTTCTTCGTCAGCGTGGGATTCACGCCCGAAAACGGTTCATCCAGGAGCAACATCTTTGGTTCCGCCATAAGTGCCCTCGCTATCTCCAGGAGTCGTTTTTGACCTCCCGAAAGAGCACCCGCATAATCGTCCTTCTTTGATAGCAGCCCAAAGAACTCAAGCAATGAAATAGCTTTCTCACGATTCGCTTCCTCCTGCTGCTTGACTTCACGAGGACGTAACCATACATTCCATATCCGCTCACCATATTGAACTTGCGGAGCTAGCATCATATTCTCCACTACCGTTAATCTTGTCAGTGCCTTTGACAACTGAAAAGTACGAATGAGACCCATTCTAGCAATCTCGGCACTCGGTTTACCTGCGATATTCTCACCGTCAAATATAATTGCGCCATTATCCGGCTTATCAAAACCGCTAATCAGATTGAACAAAGTAGTTTTTCCTGCACCATTCGGTCCTATGACGCCTACCGTCCCACCACCCGCCACGTCCAGGGAAGACGTATCTACTGCTTTTATGCCACCAAAGCTCTTCTTGAGTCCTTGAACTGATAGCATATTTCGCATCACCCAATTAACGTTAACTCCTCTTTCTTCCCCAAAAGTCCTTCGGGTTTGAACATCATGATTAGTATTAGTAATAATCCTATAAACATTATTCTTAGTGCGCCTATCTGTGTTGGGCTGAGCGGGAGATAGCCCTGAGCAAATCGTGTCCCGCTGAAGAAACCCCAGAGGATAAATGCGCCCAATATCGTGCCTTTGTTATTACCGCTGCCTCCAACTACAACCGCAATCCAAGCATAAAAAGTCTCCATCGGCATAAAATTACGCGGATTTATATATTGCAGATAAAACGCAAGAAATGCGCCCGCTAATCCCGCGATGGCGGAGCCCAACATAAGCGCTTGAATTTTATACGATAAAACGTTCTTGCCGAGCGAAGTCGGGACGTCTTCATCTTCCCTTATGGATTTGAGCACACGTCCCCAGGGCGATTTTATGAGCTGTTCAAGCATTAAATAGCACGCCACGAGAACTATCAGCACGAGCAGCAGCAGGAAGAAGTTGTAATCGCCCGATATAAAGTCCTCGAATGGTCTTGAGTAACCATGCAGCCCCATCGGACCACGAGTGAGCCATTCCTCATTTAACAGGATGAATCGTACTATTTCCGCGAATCCTAAGGTCACGATAGCAAGATAATCTGCCCTCAGCTTTAACGCGGGTATTCCCAGTAAACCGCCACAAAGCCCTGCAAGTGCCATTCCGGCTATTACAGACGGAAACGGTGCGACTCCGTTCAAATTCAGCAATACTGTTGTATAGGCACCGATAGCCATAAAAGCAACGTGCCCGAAATTGATAAGTCCCGTGAAACCCCATTCTAAATTCAGCCCTAAGGAGAAGATGGCGTAAATCGCCGCTATCAGCACTACTGTGATTAGGTATTCTATCATAGTGTTTGTATAGCTTTATAGAGGCTACAATTTATTAAGTTGTGTTTGATTCGCTATCGCGTCTATTCTATTAATCACAGCATAACTGTTTTTTTTCTGTGTGACGTGGTAGTTTATGAAAGGTTTTTAAAGCGGGAGTGCCATCTCTTCCAATAAAGGAGTCAGCAATATGCCATACGTGCCTTTTCATGAAAAGTTCCCGGAGATAGCAGAAACAGAAACTCGAGCTCTAATCGCAATTAATGATCCCGAATTACCTGCGGGGAACTATGGCCTGGTTGAAGCCTATTGTGACGAGGTAGGTTGTGATTGCCGGCGAGTTTTTTTCAATGTATATTCCGAAGAAAGAAACGAAGTTGTAGCGATAATTGCATATGGCTGGGAGAATCGCAAATTTTACGCTGATTGGTTTGGTCGTAATGACCCACGGATCATAGCGGAATTACAAGGTCCGATATTAAATTTAGCTAGCTATCAATCCGAACTTGCACCTATATTACTGAATGAAATTAAGTACGTTCTGAAGGATAGGAATTACGTTGAACGAATAAAGAGGCATTACCGGATGTTCAAGGATTTGATCGAAGAAGAAAATAAGGATGTGACATCAATGAGATCCGACAGTAGGGTAAAAATAGGGCGGAATGACCCTTGTCCCTGTGGCAGCGGTAAGAAGTATAAGCGATGCTGTATGAAAAAGAAAGCGTAATCTTAGGATAGGTGTGTGGCTTCGACCTGCATTTACTATCGTAGAATCAGCGGTATTAGTTCGTATTTTTGAAAGAGGGGTCATCAAGTTATGGTTGTTTTTTCAATTACAACCAATATGAGTTGTCCTTATATGGCTGTATCTATATGATGAAACAAACGCTTAAACGTTCAATGAGAAAAGAGCTAAAAAGCATCGAAGAGAACGGTTATTAGATTGTGGGTCCTCATGTAACAGTATGCCATAACGACTCACCTACGGCACTAGAAGAAGAGCTGGTCAGTGAATGTCAGTTTCCGGTGAAGAAAAAAGATAAGGGTGTTGCAAAATGGTTCAGAAGAAATTGATGGATGTGGCATGATGTCATCGCATAGCAAACAAGGAGAAGAGAATAGTAGGGGTTTTAGTTTAGATGAAGAATTGAAATCTCTTGATGGCGAGGACTTATACAAGTTAGTGCAAAATCTAATAAGAAAAACCCCGGAAGTCCATAGATTGGTTTTGGAATGGTTTAAAGAGAAAGCAGAGGCTTCAAGCGTTGTAGAAGAAGTAGTGACACTAAATGACGAGTTATTGATGGAATACTGGGAAAAAGCAGAAATTATAATCTCGGAATTCAATGAATATGGCGGCGGACCGGAAGATGAAGAGGCGGAAGCTTATGAGTGGCTAAATGAAATTTCCGAATTGATTGAAGCAGGTAACATATCCACGGATGCAAAACTCGGATTTTTTGATTGCGCCTTTGTGGAGTATGATAAGGAGAATTCCGGTTTTGATGATGCTTTGATGGATATTTTTTTCGCAATGTGCGAGACGAAAGAAGAATGGGAATATTTAGTGGCAAAACTGGCAAAACGTCCTTCTGATTGGCGGAGAAAGTTGATTATGCGTATCCAGAAGAACTATCTTTGCAATGAAACAGCATATTTAGAAATGCGTATGAAGAATCTCCATTACGGTCTGGATTACTGGGATTTAGTAGTGTTCTACGTTAATAAGGGCGATTTGCAAAAGGGTTTGGAAACCGCAGAACAGGGGATATTAAAAGGCGAAGGTAGGCTTACAGAGCTTTTTCAATTCTTGTTTGAGCATTTTGCTGAAGAAAGGGACACCGCCAATATAGAACGAATTGTCCAGGTTGCGTTGACCCGGGAGAGCGAAGAGAAGGACCTGCTGGACCAACTATTTGAGTATTATAAAACAGAAGGTAATTACGAAAAGGCAAAAGAGGCTCAGCTAAAAGCATATGAAATCATGCGATATGGAAACTACTATGCAGAATACAATAAAATGAAGGCGTTTATGAGGGATGCAGACTGGAAAGAGGTTGAGCCCAAAATATTCAACGAGATTAAAGAAAAAGACATCTGTGACTATCTACGAATCTGCATGGACAAAAACATGAAAGAGGCAGTCCTGCACACAATTTTAAATCCGCCTGAGTATCAATGGGGAATGAAAAATAAGTTTGATAAATTCGCAGCTAAGCTGGAAGAGGATTTTCCTGAAAAGATAATAGAGTATTACTGGCAAAACGCTTATAGGAACATCCCGAGAGGAGATAGAAAAACGTATCGTATTGTAGCAGGATATTTGGCTAAGGTCAAACACATTTACGTTAATCTGTTAAAAGACGAATCAAGCTGGAAAAAGCAGTTTTCCGATTTGAAAACAGAATTTAAAAAGCGACCTGCATTTCTCGATGAGGTGAGAGAACTGTGATTGCTCTTTTTGTATAATTATAAACCCAACACCATGAACCCCATAACCCTGCAAATCTTGAAGAACGCATTTACCGCAATACCCGAAGAGATGGGCGCGGCACTGAAACGAGCAGCATACTCGCCGAATATAAAGGAGCGGATGGACGCATCATGTGCCATCTTTGACGCCAAAGGCCGGATGCTGGCACAGGCAGAACATATCCCCGTGCATCTGGGCGCAATGCCGCTCACCGTAGAATTCGCCTTGCGGCAGTTCGATGACTTACAAGAAGGCGACCAAATAATAGTAAACGACCCTTATCACGGCGGCTCACACCTACCTGACATCACCCTAATAAGACCGATTTTCTATGACGCTGAGTTAGTAGGTTACGCCGTAAACAGAGCCCATCATGCGGACGTCGGCGGCATGACACCGGGCTCAATGCCGGGCAACAGCACCGAAATCTTCCAGGAAGGTCTTATTATCCCACCCTGCAAGCTTTTAACCCGCGGCTAGGAGAACACAGACATACTCGGCATCATAAAAGCCAATACTCGCACACCCGTGGAGCGAGCAGGCGATATACGGGCTCAGATCGCGGCTAACAACTTGGGTGCAATGAGAATGACCGAACACATCCAAAAATATGGCGTAAATGCTTACACAGAGTTTGCAGCAAGTATCATAACCTACAGTGAGAAGCGGATGCGACATGCAATCACAAAAATACCCGATGGTACTTATACCGCCGAGGACTTTATGGACGATGATGGCGTTACCGACCAGCCGGTGAAAATAGCAGTGACACTAAAAATAGCGGGCAGTACCATAACTATAAGCTTTGAAGGCACCGACAGGCAAAGAAGAGGCAATATCAATGCGCCCTATGCAGTTACGCTCTCTGCCGTCTACTATGTCCTGAGATGTGTGACAGACCCTGAAATACCGCCCAATCATGGCTGTTACCTGCCTGTAAGCATTACTGTGCCCGAAGGCACGGTTTCGAATCCAAATCCGCCTGCTGCTGTATCAAGCGGTAATGTAGAGACGTCACAGAGAATAGTGGACGTCCTGCTGCTTGCCCTGCATAAAGCTATACCACACAAAATACCCGCACAGTCGCAAGGCACAATGAACAATGTAGTAATAGGCGGTACAGTCAACGGAGTAGGGTTCACCTACTATGAAACAATTGCTGGCGGTCAGGGCGCTTTACCCGATAAAAATGGTGCCGATGGTATTCACACGCACATGACGAACACGGCAAATACACCGATAGAAGCTTTAGAGCTCTCGTACCCGCTACGTGTGGAACGTTATGAACTAATTCACGATTCCGGCGGTAACGGTAAGTTCCGAGGCGGGTGTGGCATAAGAAGAGCCATTAAAGTTTTGACAGACGATGCTACGCTATCTATACAATCCGAGCGCCGGAAATACCAGCCAAAGGGTCTATGTGGTGGCGAAGACGGAAGAGCGGGTAAGAACTATTTGATTCGAGACAATAAGAGAATATATCTGCCTTCAAAGGTAACTATCTGCCTTGAGACGGGCGATCTAGTGGTAATTGAAACGCCCGGTGGCGGGGGATACGGAAAGGTCAAAGAAAAAATGAAATAGGGGAAGATATAAAAAAACGTTCCCCTCTGTTTCCACGCTATTTATTTCGCTTTTCGCCACATTCGCAGATATGCAACTGCGAGGATACCTGTAACGGCGAAGATTGCCTCGAAGCCGGGTGGTTTTGGTGTTGCTTTTGGTACAGGTGTCTGTGCCGGAGTTGCTTTCGCAGGAGCCGGAGTTGCTTTCACGGGTGTAGGTGTCACTTCTGCAGGAGCTGGAGTTGTTGCTTTTGGTGTCGGAGTTACTTTCTCCACGGGTGTAGGTGTCACTTCCGGTCCATCAAGATATATCGGTTCCGCGAGCACGATACTGCCGTTTTCTGCAATATACCACCTGCAATATGCACCGGATACATCTCCGTTCTCATCGAAGGTGATTTCACCAGAAGCACCCTGATAGTTTATTTCTTGCCCCTCTCGGATGAGTATCAGCGCTTCGCGGACGGTAGTTACCTCTTTGCCCGGTGGATTCGCAACTTCCCGTATTGCGGCTTTGATCGCTGTTCCCGTAGCTTTTTCCGCTTTTTCTATCGCAAGTGCTACCAATACCGCTGCGTCATAGCTGTTAGAGCAGTAAGTGGTAACTTCCTTATCGTACTCGGCTTCGTATTTCACTTTGAAACTTTCGTATGCCGGTCCTGCCACTCTTGGATCCGGCGTTGTACCGTTTAAACCCGTTACGATGTAGTTCCCCGCTTCGTCTTTGCCTACCAGTTCTGCCAGTGTCTCATCCCTGAGTCCTTCGGAAAGCAGCCACTCCATGTCATCCATATACCCTTTTTCGTAAGCTGCTTTCAGTACCACACTACCTGTCTCGGGATACGAGCATAGCATAACGACCTCCGGCTCAGGTTTACAGGCTTTCATAACTTCGGAGTCGAAAATAGTTCCCGCAGGATCGTATTTCACCGATTCCAAAACCGTTCCGCCAAGAGATTCAAACTCGTCCTTGAATACCTTTTCAAATCCCACGCCATACGGATTGTTCAGCACAAGCGTACTTGCAGTTGTGTATCCTTCGTTGATTGCGAGCCTTGCCATTGCTTTTCCCTGCAACGTATCGGATGGGCATGTCCTGAAATATAGGTCATTGTCCTCGTATGTAGAGAAATCAGGCGCAGTATTGGATGACGAAATCTGGATAACACCGTTACCCGTTGTGATGTCTATGATCGCCATGCTGGGTCCACTACTCGTTGTTCCGATTATTGCGGGGACTTTATTTACTTTAACGAGCTTACTTGCTGCGTCCACGGCTGAATTTTCTGACGTCTGTGTATCTTCTACTATAACCGTAATATCTGCACCGAGTACACCTCCGTTTTCGTTTACCTCTTTCACCGCAAGTTTGGCCGCGTCCGTCATGGGTCCTCCATAAGTGCCCAGGTCTCCAGTCAATGCTTGCATAATACCGATTTTCACTTCTTTTTCTGCTCCTACGGCACTGCCGATTAAAAATAGCGACATAACTAACGATACTGTAGCTAAACCAACTAAAATCACTTTTGTTTTCATAATACACCTCCTATTTGGTTCTTCAAAAAACGATAGATTAGTATGAGCTTAAAAAGGTAGTAGTTTTTTTCTGATATGTGCATGAATATAGTGTCTATTCGTCAAACATAATCAAACAGAAATAATAATATTATATTAGACTATGTTAGAACTAAAGATATGATACAAAAAGTGGCCGTTGTTTTTGTCTTGCTTTTGCTTTTATTACTGATGCCAGCATCCGCACAATCGGCTTCGGACATAGCCGATCAACATAAAAAAATACTCGATACCTATTCAAAAGTCATTGATACCGTTAATTACAATGGCTCCACATATCACATCATAAAATACTATAATGTTTTTCCATATGCAGACGGTATTGAGATCATCACAGCCGAGGGTTCGCAGGTCACTGACCCGGCAATCGCGCAATCGGTTTTCACACAATCTGCATGGAAAAAGGCCGCCATACAATTCAAGCAATACGATATTGCGGCTTTGCAAGACATTAATAAAACGATACAGGTGGTTTATGATGCCATAGCCCCAATTGACGCTGCTGCAAGTGCTATGATAGTTAAAATGACCGAGTTAAAAAGCTTATATCTTTTTGGTGAAGGTGCATGGGACGTCATGAAAAGTGCATATCCGGACATAACCACGCTTGAAAGCGAATTAAACGTGTTAAATGGGTCTTTAACTGTGTGGGGTGCCGCTTCTACAAGTGTAACAACTAATCTTACTGAGATTATCCGTGGTTTTGAAGATTCGTGGGCCGGTACAGAACAGGAACCCGAATTACGGCAGAATATTCAAGAGACACTGCCCGCTCTTGAGGCGCTAAAAACAGAATCGGAGAATATTGGTAGTTACCTATCTAATGTAAGTAGCACCCTTACCGATGCTGAACGCGCACTGAACTCCACTACGAACACAACTTCGGAAACAACGACTGCGGGGTCAATAGTCCACGAAGAAATAGCTACATTTGCAGATTCTGTTGGTGATTTGAATGCACAAGTGAACGCGATATTAGTGAATCTTTCGCCAATTTCAGGTTCAATATCAGAGCAAAGTTCCGGGTTATCCTCTGTTGTGAACGTCACGAGTGACGAGACGGACATAATATATGATTCTTTATATGTGTCTTGGAATTCGCGACGAAAAGCACCTATCATGGTTTATTCCACACTTGGAGGGATTGTAGCCGTGGTATTCGCGATAATATTTGGTGCTTTAATCTACGTAATGGGTAGCGAGAGCCTTAAACGGCCCACAAAAATGGAAGGAGTAACGAGTGAAGCGGAAAGAGGAATGGGACTAAATGCCCGAGGCAGTACAAACAGAGCTATTACAGGTCTGATAATTACTGCTGTTGGTTTGATCTTGCTTCTGTATTCATTCATAACGGCATATAATTTCTGTATTGGCGAATTTACGTTGGATGAGTCCTTTGTAATGAGGGTCATCTTCCTTAGCTGTATGATTGGAATCGGTGTCTATCTAACGGAAAAGGGTGCTACATTACCCGAACATTCTATGAATACTGGTATAATATTAATACCCATTGGATTGACCCTGCTTTGCTTTTCGTTCATGGTTGCAAATACGTTTGTGAATAGAGAATTCACCTTCTTCACAGAGCTGTTTATCGCGAAGATTGCATTCCTTATATGTATGATAGCAATTGGCGGTTATCTGACGAGCAAGGGTGTGGCGCTAATGGATCGCCCTATGGTTACAGGGATTATACTTACACCCATAGGGGCTGTGATGCTTTTATATTCGTTTATAACCGCAAGTGTGTTTGTTAGCAGCAAATTCATGGATCAGAATACTCTCATAATAGTATTGATATACTTCATGTGTATGGTTGGGATCGGCGGGTATTTAACAGGACGAGGCGTGTCACAACTACTAAAATGATAGTAATACCTGCGTTGAAGCATAATCCGGCGTAAATAACTCATTCCAGCACTTTAGAATCCGTCTCATCGCTATTTTCGCGTATCGCTATCTTCACCATTGCAGGTCTTATGACTTTATCATGAAGTACATAACCCTTTCTTGTTACTGCAATAATCGTATTCTCCGGGTGTGTCTCGTTTACTTCTCTTGCTACCACCTCGTGCCTGAATGGATCGAACTTCTCACCTTCTGCTTTTATCTCCTCGAGCCCCTCTCTTTCCAGAAGCTCCTTGAATTGCTTCACGGTCATTTCCACACCTTTTAGCAGACCTTCTGACTCATTATTATCACTAGCATGCGCAATTGCAAGCTCTAAATAGTCCTTTATCGGTAACAACTCCGCTACAAAGCCTTTGAGGACATAATCACCAAAATCGCGTTTGTCCTTCTCCGCTCTACGCTTATAGTTCTCGAATTCCGCCTGTAAATATTGTAATTCCGCAGTTTTTTCATCTGCTTTCTTTGATTCCTCATCCTGATACAGAAACGTTAAATCACGTTTCTTTGCAGCAAATTCATCTTCCAGAATCTCAATAGCGTCCCCGATCTCATCCGGTTCCACGCCCTCTTCTTTACCGTCCAAACTCGTGGTTGTTCGCTCCAGTGCATTTGTAATACCGCGTAATTCGCCTCTTATACCAATCAGCTTGTCTAACTCAGACTCTACCGATTCAATACCGCCTTTGACTCCGCTTTGCAATTGCTGTAGCCTTTCCCTGAACGCATTTGTTCTATCATTACCGTTTTTGTTATCTTTGCTCATAACCTTTAGAAAGAAATGCAAAAGAAATAACTTTTCTTAATTGAGGTTCTTTCTCATAGTAAAAGGAGAAGCTATGTTTGTGGGTATAGATGTTGGGGGCGCGAATACGAAAATAGCCACTTCCGAGGGGTTCGTGGAGTCGGTTTACGCGCCTTTATGGCGAAATAAAGCGGTTCTACATGACGTGCTAGCCAAAGCGAAACAGAAGTTTGAGCCGGAGATAGAAGCAGTAGGCGTTGTTATGACTGGTGAACTATGTGACTGCTTTGTATCAAAAAGAGAAGGGGTATTGCAGATCAAAAATGCCTTAGCATCCTCATTTGATGATCCCAAATTCCTTAATCGCAATTGCATGTTTAGGGACGGTTCTGCTGTAGATAAGGACCCTCTTGCCTTTGCATCCACGAACTGGCTCGCTTCCGCGAAGCTCGTCTCGGACCAATATGGCGATGCAATATTCATTGACATCGGCAGTACCACGACGGATGTGATACCAATAGTGGCGGGAGAGCTAAAAGCGAATAGAAGAGACCTTGAAAGGCTTAAATCGCACGAACTAATCTATTCTGGAGTTGTAAGAACCAATGTTGCCACATTGCTGAACAAAGTCAAGATCGGCGGAGACGAATACTGGACTTCTTCTGAACTTTTCGCATTAACTGCTGATGCTTACCTCGTGCTCGGGTGCCTAACTGCGGAGGATTACAGTTGTGAAAGCCCGGACAGCTATGCCTTTGCAAATCGCGATACGACAGAAAAGAGCAGACTAAGTGCGATGCGAAGGCTGGCGAGAGTGGTGTGCAGTGACCTTGAAGAGCTGGGGGAAGAGGGTACTGTTCGTATTGCGGAGCAAGTGAAAAGAGCACAGGTAGAGGAGTTGTCGGCTGCGATGGCAGAGATGAAGGCTAGATATGGGTTACAGATAGCGGTATCCACGGGAGTAGGCGAATTCATCGCGAGAGAAGCGGCGGAATCGTTGAATATACAGTTCATATCGCTTTCTGCACGTTATGGACGTACGATTTCGGCTGCTTTTCCAGCTTATGCGGTGGCAAAGTCGCTGGAACGCAGTGTGTAAAGAACTAAGGAGTCGGTATAAAATGGTTAGACGGACTTGTTTTGTGAGGAGTGAAGGACGTAAAAGAATGTTTTACGAGAAAGGAGGTAGCTAAATTTATGTGCGAATCAAGTGTGCTAATAGAAAAAGAAGGGGGTAGAGAATTACTGATGGAGGATGTGGTTTACGTAGAAATTGATGGCGAGACGATAACATTCAGGGGGATATTAGGTGAGACAATGCATGCAAAGGGTCGGCTAAAAGAGATTAATCTGATGAAGCATACGATAATACTGGAAGAATGCAAGTAGTTCCAGGTGATGCAGTACGGATGTGATATACGTTGTTGACATTGCAGACCGAAAAGGCGTGGGACAACAGCGAAATAGCAGAACTTGAATTTGGTTGTATGTCCTTATGAATTCCGCAAGAGTGAACGCTTGACGCTATCAAAACAGACCGGTCAACAACTGTAGAATAATCACGATGACAGCACCGATTATGCCACCAATCGCACATATCAGAATGACAAGCCAGGAGTACGCGATGTCCAATCCAAGAACGAGGTTTGCAACAAAAAGAATAATCAACCCCAGGACTGAGTTTATGATCAGATATATAACGCTCTTTAACACACGGTACAACAAGTAGATTAGTACAATCATAGCAAAAAGAATAAGCAGTCCTGCTAACATCTATTCGCACCTCCTACAAACATTATTGCGGCTTCGTACACCACTTCCTGCTCTTGTTGCTTTATCATCATCAGTTCATTCATGGCTTAATCCGAGTAACAGGAACTACTACGGGTAGTTTATCCCGTATTCAGCATATAGCTTCGCGCCTCATTCTATTACTCCTATATTCGCGCTATATATAAAGGATTCTTGTTTTTATCGCTACGGCTTTCTCTTGTTAATTATGTGTGTGTCCACTCGTTCTCCCAGATCTTTTGTCATCTCTTTTAGTGCACCGTTTTTTAATAGTCTTATGCCAACGATAGCTATAAATACGCCTCCTAAGGCATTAACAAGTAGGTCGGTCATAGTGTCTTCGAGACTCAATTGCGTCTGCATCCCAAAAAGCGCATCGGCGGACCACTCACGGAATTCCCAGATTACACCCATTGCCACGGTAGTTATGATAACGACAAAAGCGGTACCATACTTGTCAGCCTGAAGTCCGCCCCAGTATTCACTCAGGATATAAACCGCGATAAGAACCACAAGTGCGACAACACAGGCAGAAACAAAATGAGTAATGTTATCATAATGCGGGATCGTATCATATGCGTAGAGAACATCGCCGCAAATATGTATAAAAAATGCCACTGTAATCATAAGGTCAAGTATCCAGGGCAGGGTTATGTTAAATTTTAGCTTGAGAACCATAGGTAGTAATATCGTAAACATTATACCCGCAAAACATCCAAAGGCTATTATCCAGTTATTTCGCCAGATTGCACTAATAAAGAAGGTCACGATAATCGCCTTTAGGATATAAGATACAACGGTACCTGGTTTCATATGCACTTCTTGAATTTACGAGTATAAAAAAAAAGTGTTGTATAGCGTTAGGATGTCGGCTGCAATAATTACTGTTTATTCTTATTTAGATGTGTGTCCGCTAATTTTCCAAGGCTCTTTGTCAGCTCTTTTAGTGTACCGTTTTTTATTAGATATATACCGATCACCGCCATAACTGTCGCGCCTATTGTATCAACAAGTAAATCTATCATGGTATCGTCTAAATCCACCTGGAAATAGATACCCCACAACTTGCCTATCGCCCATTCCCCTAACTCCCAGACAACACCGCAAGCAATAGTAATAACGACAACAGCAAACGCCATGGCATATATGTTTATGTGCAGTCCATCCCAGTACTCATCTAATAGATAAAGTGCGATTAATGCAATGAACGCGACAACAACAGACGACGCAAAATGAGTGACCAGGTCAAACTCCGGAAGGATATGGTATATATTATCAAATACACCAACGGCGCCGGTATGTAAAAACAATGCAAGCGTAATCAGGAGGTCAAGAACATCGGGTACTTCTACCTTTAAATAACGTTTCAGGAAAATAGGTGCCGCGCTTACAATAATACCCGAGAGGCATATGAGAGTCCAGGATAAATTATCTATCGCAATTGCAACTACAAACAAAAAAACCATTGCAAGTCTAAATATATGCGATACTATGATACACAGTGATTTCGTCATGATGCTACTAACTTGTCTGTAACTCCTTATATGTATAACTATCAACTAAAGGCAATAAAAAAATAGGCAATACATTTACGGCTACTACTACTTTTTCTTCTCCTTCTTCTCCCTATTAATTATCTTTTCGTCAACCGCTTTTCCCAGGTCATTTGTCATCTCATCCATCTTCCCTGTCTTTATCCACTGTACACCAATTATAGCTATAAATATTCCGCCTACGGTATCCATAACTAAGTCTTTCATTGTGTCCCAAAGCCCCAATTGTAATGTCGTTCCGAATAACATATCTACTACCCACTCATACACTTCCCAGACTACACCCATAGCCATAGTAGTTATGACAACGACAAAAGCCATGGCATACTTATCCATGTGCAGGCCGTCCCAATAAATATGCAAGATATAAATAAAAGTAAATGCCAGTAAGGCGATAAGACATGAAGAAACAAAATGTGCCATAGTATCATAACGTACGAAAGCATCATATAAGCCAAGAACGCCACCAGATACATGTATAAACAGAGCAAGTGTAATCATAAGTTCAAGCACCCAGGGCAAGGCTATGTCATACCTACGCTTGACGAAAGTTGGTATCATCACAATCACTAAGCCTACAAGACATCCAAAAGCTGCACCCCAATCCTGTTTCCAGAGGCCGATAAAAAAGAGCAGCCCCATAATCCCCTTTAAGGTATATGATAATGCGATACCAGATTTCATAATGTAACCTACATTTTGTTTAGAGTATAAAAAGGTATTCCGGTTTTTACGTGCTTCGCCAGACAACCGGTAACAAGAACGCACAGTATTCAACTAAACTTATTTATTGCAGATTAACGCAGAAGAACTCAAATTCGTGTAAATCAGTGTGAATCTGCGTCCTAAATAGATAGAAGTTATACTATTAGACATAAAAAAAGAAACGAGACCCGTATTTGTCTCAGATGCTATAATCCGCTTTTAGCTTCTCCACATTCTTATCAATATGCTTTCTAGCCTCTTCGACTACCTTCTCGGTTTCGCCTCTACACCCTGTGGCTACCGCTTCGATTTCTTCTATCGCAACTTCCAAATTACGCTCTATTTGCGCGGCTGCAAAGTTCCATTCATTTCTTATGTTACTAGCTTGCTTAGTACTTCTTACTTCCTCAAAATCCGCGCCTGTGGCTTCGATCTCTTTTCTAGTCTCCTCAAGTTCCTCTATTAATCCGTCATATTCCTTATTGATCTCGCTTTTTTCTGTTTCGAGATGCGCTATTAAATCGTCATAGTCCTTATTCAGCTCGTTTTTTTGTGCTTCGAGATACGCTAATGTCTCGTCGAAACTCAATTTTGGTTCTTTTTCTACGCACCCCATAGACATAGTCGCTACTAAGATCGCTATTGCAACAGCCGCGTAAATAAAAGTCTTTCTATTTTTCATAACATTTATCTCCCTATTTTTTTATGCCTTTAATCACAGTTTCTTCTTTCGTGCCTTTGGATCAACAAATTTACCCAGGCCATCAGTCATCTTGCCCATCTTGCCTCTTTTTACTAACAGTACACCAACAACAGCTACTACTATTGCAGCTAACGTATCCACAAGCAGGTCGCCCATGGTGTCTTGATTACCCCTTTGTGACCAAGCTCCGAGGTATAGATCGGCTGTCCACTCCATGAATTCCCAGACTACGCCTATAGCCATCGCAGTTATGACAACGAAAAAAGCCATCACATATGTGTCCATCGTGAGCCCATACCAGTACTTATCCAGGACATAAATAACGATAAATGCCATAAAGGCAATAAGAGCACCAGAAGTAAAATGCGCAATCGTATCATAATGCGGCAGTATAAAATATGCCCTGGTAACTTGGCCACCTATATGTATCAATAACGCAAGTGTAAGTAAACAATCAAGAGCCAGAGGCAAGGCTACATCGTACCTTCGATTTACAATTGCGGGTAGCATACAAATAAGTAAAGCAAGAACACCGGAAATGGCCAGTGACCACTGCCCCCTCGTGGCTGCTATAAGTATCAATACCACCATAAGTGCCTTCAGAATATACGAAATAACGATGCCTACTTTCATAATGTACATCGCTAAAGCTTAGGAGTATAAAAACTTATTCTGTATTTTTGTAGTTTGCCCCGTTTTCTGTATCTAAAAGTCAACGTAGAAGAAGGGGATAAAGGGGGAAAGATACGCAATATCATTTTTTTTAAAAAAAAACTTAAACGTCAGGACGTAAGAGTAGGAGAAAAAGTTTCTCCCACTTTTACTTCCTTATATCCTTTATAGTTCGACTTATTGTGTTGTTTCCGTAGTTTCATTGCCAGTAGTGTTAATTGCTTCTTTGGTCGCATTGACTTTCTCTTTTAGTCCTTCTTTAGTTTCATTGACAGTCTCTTTTATTCCTTCTTTAGTTTCATTGACAGTCTCTTTTATTCCTTCTTTGGTCTCATTGAGTACCTCTGCTAATTCCTTACTCTCTTCAGTCTCTTTTACAGCCTCAACAGCCTTTCCGACTTCCTTTTTAGCCTCTTCGACTTCTTTTCCAATTTCTTCTTTAGCTTCTTCGAGTTCTTCTTTTAGTTTCTGAGCTTCCTTAGTCTCTGTTACGTTCTCAACAGCCGCACCGATTTTTTCTTTAGCCTCACCGAGTTCCTCTTTTGTTTCTTCCTTCTTCTGTTCATCCACGCAGCCCATAGACAAGGACGTCACAAAGATTGCTACTACAATAGCCGCAAGAATAATAGTTTTTCGTTTTTCCATATTTATCACCTCCTAACGTTCTTTTTGCTATTTAACCTTCTATACTGTTTTCGGTCATTTCTGCACCACATTCAACATAGCCGACCATCTATATAAAAGCATATGTTTTTTTTGCATAGAACTGTTTGTTATCGTAATTGCCGGGCTAAGCACAAGAAAAAATAGAAAGAATAAAAATTATTAATCGGCAGATTAAGAATAGGGCGATTGCTCGCCCATTCTCATCTCAGAACGGTACGTGAAAGTTTCCCTTCATACCGCTCAAGCATTTTATAACCCTTTCTGTATCGGGCAGCAGTTTGGTTCCATGTGTGGCATTTAGTCTTTCGAGTTCAGTATTCGTGCGCATAATCTATCCTTTAGCTTATCCCCTCTCATCTTGCACCGGCCAGTCAGTTTTAGAGTCTTCTGTCTGAGTTTCCGCTGCTTGAAGTACTCGGAATCGAGATATGGATTTTTAGCCAGTTTTAGGCGGATATGTCTGACTATCTTCGTGTCTGAAAAGAGTTTCAGCCTGTTCCTTTCCGTGGAGAATACCCCGTTCCGAGAGCCATCGGTATGCCAGTATTTTTTAATAATCTGATCTACACATTACCCATTTCCACCCTATTAAGCTCTTACACTCTCTGACACATTCATAGGCCCCAATAACCCAACGTTTATTTTATTTAGCCTGCCAGATCCAATATTTTCAAGCACTCGATTTAACGGTTCAGCAAGAGAGTATACAGATTTTGGCGGACTTTTCCACAGGAGGTAGAAGGATAACTGTTCTAAAACATCTTTAAAGCTCATTCCATCAAAATACAACCTTAGATATTGCAATAGGTTATAAATTAATATAACTTTTACCAGCTATCCCCCGTTGAATTGGTTTAATATCATCCATTATGTCTTCTTTTCTGAATTTGGCGCCGAATCGGGCGACAACGAAATTTGAGTTTAATCGAGTTACCACTTTTACACCCGCTTTCCTTGCTTCTTTCATGAGTTCGCTCGATTTTAAACCAGCATCGAAGATAAGCCAGACCCCTTTTTTATTTTACCCATTTTTATCGCTTTTATAATCTCTTTCTGCTTAGTAAGATGGCGTTTGTTGTGATTTCTGTAGCGATTTATAGCTCTCTAGTGGACTTAAAAAGGCCCATAATAAATTAAATATGTAGAAGCTATACCATATCAATATACAATGAAAAAAGTAGGAGATGAAATAGATATGGAAGCAGAAGTAAAAGATATGCCGGAACTTCATGTGGCTTATGTTCGCCACATTGGACCGTACAAAGGTGACAGCGCGCTTTTTGGACGGCTCTTTGAGCAGCTTATGGGCTGGGCGGGTCCAAAGGGACTATTGCAGTTCCCAGAGACCAAGATGTTGTCTGTGTATTATGACAACCCGGAAATTACTGATGAGAAGAAGATGTGCGTGGACGTCTGCATTACCGTACCCAAAGAAACGCAAGTGGAAGGCGAAGTTGGCAAGATGACTCTTCCGGGCGGTAAATACGCAGTAGCGCGATTTGAATTAGCAGGCAGTGAAGAATACGAGAACGCTTGGAATAAAGTGTTTGGCGAGTGGCTACCGGAAAGTGGCTACCAACCCACAGATAGCGCTTGTTATGAGCTCTATCTGAATGATCCGAAGGAACATCCACAAGGGCTCCATATCGTGGAGATATGTATTCCGGTAAAACACGTATAAATGTGATTGTTTGACAAACCACACGATTACACGGATTTATATTGGCTCTTCGCTGTTTTGTATGGGTAACTCAATAACCCTACTATCCGCCGAAGCAGATTATATGAGGGGCATGTTGAATGTTGAGCGTCCGTAGTTATAAAAATCTACAAGAGTTCATAACCAAATCTCTTCGATAGGAT